>CAZTTD010000019.1:0-3649 GCA_964616925.1 uncultured Actinomyces sp. | reverse complement strand
GGGTGCTCCACGCGCCGCTCTATCGGCAGTCCCGCAGACACGGCGGTCGCGACACTCAACGCGATAAGTGCAACCGCGCCACTACCCACCGCCCACCGCGCACGCGCCCTCTGCGACTGGTACGCAGGCAGCCTGCGAAGCGCGTCGGTGTGAGCAACCCACTTCTTCGTGTCCGGGGTAGCCTTGCGTACTGCCCACCAGGTGACGCCCGCAGCCACAACAATGACGATTAGGACGAGGGCGAATAGCAACGGATACTTCATCCGTTCACCACCTCCCGTGCCAATTCCAAGCCCGCTTCTACCTGCTGCGTGGCGCCCTCGACCGGGAACGTTTCGTCCTCGCACCAGTCCAGTGCGCGCGCCAAAAGCGGCCACGACGGGACATAGTAGGCGGCCTCCGCAGCCGTTTGCGATTCCACGTTCACGCCGGTCTTTTCCGTCGCGGCGGCCCTTATTAGGGAGGCGAGGGCGAAGTGCGCGCCACGGGAATCCATCCGCCCGGCGCCAAAGTCCGTGGCCACTTCCGCGATCTGCCTGTTGTAACGCGCGCGCTGAAGTTGGCCCAACGTGCGCACGGGGTCGCGCTTTTCCACCAGCGCAACGCGATATGCGACAAGGAGGGACACCACCCACAGCAACGCGAACGCAATCATCACGGCGCCCAGCAGCCAGACCCAGTTTGCGAACGTCCAGGGGTTACGAAGAACGGGATCCACGTCGTCCCCTTCCCATGACCTGCACGAGCGCGGGCAACACATCCTCATCGCTCCGCAACCTCACGTAGCGCAGCGGCAGTGCGTCAAGTAGCGCCGTCACCCGTTCGCCGCGGGACCTGCGGAAAGCGCGCCACTGCGCCTTCAGGGTTTCATTGCCCTCCACAAACTCCGGCAGTGGGCCGCCGAGGACATCCGCGATGGTCTGCCCTTCGCCGACTTCGGTGGGGTCGAGGTCGTCTATAAGAAATACCCCCACCTCATTTCGGGATGTGAGGCGTCCAAGCAGGTAGGCGGTTCGTTCGTCAATCTGGCTTTCATCTGTTATCACGTAGACAAGGGAGCGTCGCCTGCGCATCTCAACCGCGCGTAGGACCGTGAACATGTCCGAGGGCGGCGCTGTCACAGTCGCTGCTGTCGCCACGCGCAAAAGTGTCTCCGCGTGTGCGACGCCGGCGCGGGCGGGCATCTTCTCCACCCCCGCAGCGTTTCCCGAAACTAAGCCGATGAGGTCTCCGTGGGCGGAAACCAGCCAGCATAGAGCGCGGATTAGCTCGGCGCTGATCTGCCGTTTGGGGTTTCCGTCGGGGGCGTAGGCGGCCATAGCGGATCCGGTGTCCGCCGCGATGATGACGCTGAGGACTGCCGTGGACTCAAACCGTTTGACGACCGGTTGGCTGAGGCGGGCAGTTGCCTTCCAGTCGATGTCTGCAATGTCGTCCCCGTACCTGTACTCCGCCATGTCCAGGAACTCTTGACTGGTACCCGCGCCCTCGCCCCGATGGTGACCATCCAAGAGTGACAGGAGCTTGCGCTGGACGGGATAATCGACCAGTCGGGAGTAGTCCTGTAAGCGCGGAGTAGCCATATGTCAGGGTACCGGTACGACGTTGAACGCTGCGTCGACCAGCCCATCCACCGAAACTCCGTCAGCGACGGCATCCCACGTGCGGACAAGGCGGTGGCGCAGAACCGGGTGACGCATGGTCTTCACGTCTGCGGGCGTGACGTAGTTTCGGCCGGCCATCAACGCATTTGCCTGCGCTACTTTCATCAGGGCGATGCCGCCGCGTGGGGATGAACCCATCCGCAGGTGGCGGTCCAAGCCGGGCAGCGGGTTTGGTCCCCCACCACGGGTCGTGTTGATGATGTCCACGATGTACGCCTTGATGGCGGGGTGGACGAAAACACGAGAGGCGTAGTCCTGCAACTCCTCTAACTCCTCCAAGGAGATCCTGGTCCCGTCCAAAGTTTCCTGGAATGCGCCGGAATCGATCAGTTGCAAAACCCGTATCTCTTCTTCCGGAGTGGGGTAGGTGATGATCACTTTCATTAGGAAGCGGTCCATCTGGGCTTCGGGCAAGACGTATGTGCCTTCTTCTTCGATCGGGTTTTGGGTTGCCATCACCATGAACGGTTGGGGTAGCAAGTGGTTCTCACCGCCGATTGTGGTTTGCCCTTCCTGCATGGCTTCCAGCATGGCCGACTGCGTCTTAGCGGAAGACCTGTTGATCTCATCCAACAGCACAAAGTTGGCGTGAACCGGCCCCAACTGTGTGGTGAAACCACCTTCTTGCTGGTCGTATATCTGAGTGCCGACGATGTCAGAGGGCATGAGGTCCGGTGTGCACTGGATCCGCCGGAATGTGCCTGACACGGAGTCGGCAAGGGTGTGGGCGGCGGTAGTCTTGGCTAGGCCCGGGACGGACTCAATTAGGATGTGTCCCTTAGCCATCATGGTTGCGATCAGGGCTGCACGCAGCTCCTGTTGGCCAACCACCCGTTCCCCGTATAGGTCTTCAATTTGCGCGATTAGCTCCCCCGCGCGCTCTGTTTCTTCTGGGGTCAGGTGCCTGTCCGCGGCCTGCGGTGCTGGTTCCGCCACCGTGTCGTCGTCTACCACGTTCTCCGCCTCCACCTTCGACTTGGGCTTTCCCGGTGCACTTTTCCGGCTTACTCCCGCGCACCTTATTGGGCTTTCCCGGTGCACCTTATTGGGCTCTTCCTGTGCTTCTCCTTGGGCTCTTCCTGTGCATCTCGTCGGGCGCTTCTTGTGCATCCGCGACCACACGCCGGGCACTCTTCCAAACCCGCACCCACGGGTACGCCATTCTTCTATACCCGCAAACGAACACCCACAGGGGCACCCAAGTTGGTATCCCTCTTATTCTCTTATGCTTGAAACCCTACAGTCATTCGAGCGTGGTTCCGAATACAGATACTTGCCGGACTCTCTAGGCGTTGTCGCGAGACCCCCGTCTTCCCCTGAGTTGCCGCACAGTTAGCTAACTGGACGTACTTCGGGCAGATCCCTAGAAAGCGGGCACATCGATTCGCAGCCGGTCAGCCAAACGCGACAATTGGAGCCTGACACACATGCTGATCGAAGGATGTGGTGCCTGATCGAAGGATATTCCCGGACACAACCCTCGATTACCCGCCACATCGTTCGATCAGGCCTGGGCAAGACACCTGTTGACGCCAGAGATTCTCCCGCAGTCATGCCTTCGCGCCCAGAGGGTAACGAACTAGGAGTCGCCGTGGAAACAGGGGGGTTGTCGCCACCATAGAAAGTTCCATGGTGGTGCCGGGTGGTGTTGAAACGGTGCGTCGTCGCCACAGAAAGTTCCGATGTGGCAAGCAACGGGTCAGGTTGAATGGTTGACGCGGGTGTGTGGGGTAAACAGTGCACGTCTGTTGCATTCTTGCCACGTTGACATCATTTGATGGGGTTGCGTGGCCTTGTAACCAACGTTAGGTCGAATTTGAGGGCCCTCGAAACTACATAAGGGGACCGAAACTACATACGGGGGAAAGATTACAATGTTTTTATTGCTTTTTTGTGTCCCCGTATGTATTTTTGGTCCCGCTATGTAGTTTTGACGCAGGTTACGGGCGCTCCGGCAAGTTCACGGACGAGCGGACGGGTTTTGC
>CAZTTD010000018.1:0-33084 GCA_964616925.1 uncultured Actinomyces sp. | reverse complement strand
ACCAATCCTGCCAGCCGGTCCCAGACCAGCCACTAAAAGACTTACAGAAGAGCCCGTTTTCCTCTGGGTTGTCCGTTTTCCTGTGGGTTGTGCGTTTTCCCCTTTGTTGTTTCAAAACAGTGGTTGTTTTCCTGGTTGTTGTTTGTTTTCCTGTTGGTTGGTTGTTTTCCTGCCTGTGACCCCTTCATAAGCAGCCAAACTTACAACTGAGGGGAAAACTCGTAGTTTTCCTGTTTATCGCACCCAATTCAGGCCTTGTTTTCCTGGATGCTGTTTGTTTGGCTGTTTGTTGTAGCCGCGGAGCCCGTTGTTTTCCTGGTTGTTGTGAGTTTGGCTGTTTATTGGGCTTTGAGCAGCCCAAATGTACCTTCGAGTCCCCAATGTGCCTTCGATATGGTCCGCGCGCGGCGTCGCTGTTGTGTCTCGTGTGGGTCGTAAGGTCATCAACCGCATCGGCGCATATTCTGCGCGTAAGAAAGGTGCCCTAAAGTCCGCTACGCCACTGGCAGTGGCTGCTTTGCGACGTGCCATTAGATACTGGATGTCCACTTAGATACTGGATGTCCGGTTAAATACGCGATATTTGGCCCCGATATCGCGTATCTGAGGGGACATCGCGTATCAAAACCGATATCGCGTATCTGAGGGAACATCGCGTGTCCAGTGCGTGAATCTCTGTTTGTGGCCACATGACCCACCCCACTACCGCAGATTCTTGATCCTCACAGGAGACACCCCACACCTGGAAAGCTAGGACGATAACCGCGATCTAATGCGCACCGGGGACGTGAGCGTGGCGTGTGAACGAAAGGCTGTGGGCGGAAGGCCGTGGAATGTGGCCCGTTCCGTGGCGTGTGAGAGAAAGACTGTGAAAGACAGGCTGTGGGCGAGGGGAGGGAAAGGCGCCGGGAATGCGTGACGTGCGCGTACATCGCGATGGAGGTGTGAGGTGCACAGAACCGTGCGGGAAGGATGCCGTTGTAGGCACCTTTTCGGGCCCGCGGTAGGCAGGGCATAGGATGGGGGCCTATGAGTGAACATGTTCCCGCAACGCGCAGGCTGGCAGTCGCACCGCTCTTTTGGTTGGTGCTTGGCGTGGCAGGCGTTGCCCTGGCCCTCGACCTGTGGTCGAAATCCTGGGCGTTGAAGAACCTGGTCGAAGGGCAGAAGCGACCTTTCCTTGGTGACTTTATCTCCCTCCAGTTAATCCACAACCCCGGTGCAGCCTTCTCCCTAGGGGCGGGATCCACATGGATCTTTACGGCATTGTCGGTGATCATCTTGGGCGCGATCATTTGGTATTCCACCAGGGTGTCCAGCGTGCCGCTCGCGATACTTCTGGGCCTGCTTGCAGGTGGAGCGGCAGGGAATCTTTGGGACCGCCTAACAAGACCACCCGGATTTGGCAGAGGGTACGTGGTTGACTTCTTGAACTACAACGACTGGTTCATCGGCAACGTTGCAGACATCTGGATTGTCGGAGGCGCTGCTGCCCTGATCGTGTGGAAGATGTTTGACGATTCGTCCTCGTCGAAGTCCGTGTCGAAGTCCTCGTCCAACTCATCCGCGTCGACAAAGTCGGAAGCAGAAACACAAGGGGCCTCCGATGCCGGGTGATTCGCGGCTGATACCAATCCCTGAGGGCATGGCTGGCGAGCGGATTGACGCCGCCATGGCCCGAATGCTTGGCCTTTCACGCAGCCAGTGCGCAACGATGATCGATTCGGGTCTGGTTCTGTTGGACGGAACGATCCCGTCAAAATCGGTGCGTCTGCGTGAAAACCAGCTACTTGAGGTCACGTTTCCCGCCGCGGAGAAGAAACAGGCGCCAAGTGCGGACCTCCAAGTTTTGTACGAGGACGAGGACCTGATAGTCATCAACAAACCCGTCGGCGTCGCGGCACATACCGGGCCGGGATGGGATGGGCCAACAGTGATCTCCTCGCTGGAAGCCGCGGGGGTGCGTGTTTCGACGTCTGGGCCAACGGAGCGCCAAGGGATCGTGCAACGCCTAGATGTGGGGACGTCTGGGGCGATGATGGTGGCTAAGTCAGAATTGGCTTACGGGCGACTCAAGAACGCTTTTCGTAACCGTGAGGTGGAGAAGACCTACCACGCGGTTGTTGAAGGGCATCCTGACCCACCCAGGGGCACCATTGACGCTCCGATAGGTCGCCACCCTTCACGGCAGTGGCGGATGGCAGTGCTGGATGGCGGGAAGCCGGCCATCACGCACTACGACGTGGAGGAACTCTTCCCCGGCGCAGCGTTGCTGGAGGTCGACCTAGAAACCGGGCGCACCCATCAGATCCGCGTGCATATGGCGGCGACCGGTCACCCGTGTGTGGGGGATGTGTTTTACGGGGCGGACCCAAAGCGCGCCGAAGACCTAGGTCTTGAACGTCAGTGGCTTCACGCGGTCGAGGTCGGTTTCAAACATCCGCGCACAGAGCAAAAAGTGGTGGTGCGGGCTCCGTACGCCGCTGACCTTGAACGTGCGCTGCGCCAGCTGCGCGGGGCGTAGCTCATGCTACTGACGACCTCTTCTCCATCTTTCCAAAAATCTAAGCGACACCTGTTATTCGAGGTGGAGGTCCGGTAGATTCGTTAGTAGACCACGCCAACCGGCGTGAGTCGCGCACAAGCAGTGCCGCGTCGAAACCCTGGTTTCCGCGACCTGGCAAGATGGACTCGGAGGTTTCTTTATGGCCGAACAATGGCTCGCTTCGCTGATTACCGACACGCCCGAAGATGGCTTCGCCCTGGCGGTGAAGATGTCGCGCATGGGAGTGAAGACCACGCAGCCGGACGTAGAAGTTCTGCACAAGTTGCGGCCCGTCTACGCGAACGACGCCGACAGCCTAACTGCCGCGTCACAGGTGATTGCGATCAACTTCCAGACCGTGGCTGCCGCGAATAACTACTGGCGATGAGGTAGCTTTACCCATCGCGGTTGAAGACCGGGGCGGGGGCGGGAAAGACCTGGGATTAACCCCAGCGCACCGTCCTCGCCCTGCATTGTGTCGGAGGGCAGCGCTAAGCTGCCAAGCATGGCTGCTACACGAAACGGGTTCGCACACCTACACAATCACACTGAGTACTCCATGCTGGACGGCGCGGCAAAAATCAAGCCAATGGTGGCTGAAGCTGTGCGCTTGGGGCAGCCTGCGCTGGGCATAACGGATCACGGGTATCTGTTCGGGGCCTATGAGTTTTACAAGGAATGTGTTGCCGCGGGCATAAAACCAATAATTGGGTTGGAAGCGTACGTGACACCGGGGACCTCCCGTTTTGATAAGACCCGCGTGACTTGGGGGGAGCCGTGGCAGAAAAGCGATGACGTGTCTGCTCGTGGTTCCTACACACACTTGACTCTGATTGCGAACTCAACGAAGGGCGTTCATAACCTGTTCCGGATGGGCTCGCTGGCCTCACTGGAAGGCAATATCGGGAAGTATCCGCGGATCGATGTGGATTTGATGGAGCGGTACCACGAAGGGCTGACGGTGTTTAGTGGATGTCCGTCCGGTGCGGTGCAGACCCGTATGCGACTTGGCCAGTGGGATGAGGCGGTGGCGGAAGCCGCGCAGCTTCGTGACATTTTCGGTCCGGACAACTTTTACGTTGAGTTGATGGACCACGGGATTGAGTTTGAGAAGAAGACAAGGGATGAGCTGCCGCGGCTAGCGAAACTGCTGGATGCGCCCATGGTCGTTACAAACGACAGCCACTATGTCCGCAAGGAAGATGCGCGCACGCAGGAAGCAATGTTGGCGCTTGGCTCCACAACCACGCTCCTTGATAAGCCCTACCACGAAGGTGGCCCACGCTTTGCGTTTGAAGGTGAGGGGTACTACTTGCGCTCCACGGAGGAGATGCGGCGCGAATGGGCGCAGATGCCGGCCGCTTTGGATGCAACGCTGGAGATAGCGGAGCGCAGTGAGGTCAGTTTTAAGACCTCCTACGACGGTGCCAACTACATGCCGCGGTTCCCAACGCCACCGGGCGAAGATGAGCGGTCTTGGTTTGTTAAGGAAGTGAAGAGCGGACTCCATAAGCGCTTTGGGGAGGTCATCCCCACGGAGGTGATGGAGCGTGCGGAGTTCGAAGAGGACGTCATCTTGCAGATGGGCTTCCCCGGTTACTTCCTTGTGGTTGCAGACTTCATAGGCTGGGCAAAGGAGCGGGGTATCCGGGTTGGTCCGGGGCGTGGGTCCGGGGCCGGGTCCATGGTGGCTTACGCAATGGGAATCACGGACCTCAACCCAATTGAGAATGGCCTCCTTTTTGAGAGGTTCCTGAACCCCGAACGTGTCTCCATGCCCGACTTCGACGTCGACTTTGATGAGCGGCGCAGGGATGAGGTCATCGGGTACGTACGCCAAAAGTATGGTGATGACCGCGTCGCACAGGTTGTCACCTACGGGAAGATCAAGTCAAAGCAGGCGCTGAAGGACTCCGCGCGCGTCATGGGACGTGAATACCGCCTCGGTGAAGAACTAACGAAGGCTCTTCCAGCGGACGTAATGGGTAAACCCATGCCGCTGTCAGGGATTTTTGATGAAAAACACAAGCGGTACGCGGAGGCCAAAGAGTTCCGCAAACTGTATGAGGAGAGGCCGGACATCCATGAGGTGTTCGACCTGGCGCAGAGGCTTGAGGGGATAACGCGACAGTGGGGCGTACACGCCTGTGCTGTCATCATGTCCAGTGAGCCCTTGCAGGACATTATCCCGGTCATGATGAGACCGGCCGATGGTGCCATCATCACCCAGTTTGACTACCCATCGTGTGAAGAGTTGGGCCTTCTGAAGATGGACTTCCTGGGGCTTCGCAACCTCACTGTCATCTCCGACGCTCTCAATAACATACGGCTCAACGGTAAGGAAGTTCCTGACCTAGACAGGCTTACCCTGGATGATCCGAAGACCTATGAGCTGCTGGGGCGCGGAGACACCTTAGGCATTTTCCAGCTTGAGGGCGGTGGCATGCGTGAACTGCTGCGCCTCATGCAACCTGACAACTTCGAAGATATTTCCGCTGTGGGTGCCCTTTACAGGCCCGGACCCATGGGCGCTGGTTCCCACACCAACTACGCCCTGCGCAAGGTGGGACGTCAAGAGGTCACTCCGATCCACCCGGAGCTGGAAGAGCCTTTGAGTGAGATCTTGGGGATGACCTACGGTCTGATTGTCTACCAAGAGCAGGTTATGCAGATTGCTCAGAAGGTGGCGGGATACTCGCTGGGACAAGCAGACATGCTGCGGCGCGCCATGGGTAAGAAGAAGAAGGAGATCCTGGATAAGGAGTTTGAGCCGTTCAAGGCCGGCATGCTGGCCAACGGGTTCTCCCAGCACGCTGTTGACACTCTCTGGGGGATCCTTGTTCCCTTCTCCGACTACGCGTTCAACAAGTCTCACTCTGCCGCATACGGATTGGTTTCCTACTGGACGGCCTACCTAAAGGCAAACTACCCGGAGGAATACATGGCCGCCCTCCTCACATCGGCGGCTGCAAACACAGATAAGCGCGCCCTGTACCTAGCGGAGTGCCGACACATGGGGATCACCGTGGCCCGCCCGAATGTGAACAAGTCCTATGCGGAGTTCACGGCGGACTCAGAGGGCGTCAGGTTTGGGCTCGGTTCCATCCGTAACGTCGGAAAGAACGTTGTCGAGGGGATTGTGAAGGCCCGCCAGGAGAAGGGCGCATTCACGTCCTTCCAGGACTTCCTGGACAAGGTCCCCGTGGAGGTCTGCAACAAGCGCACCATGCAGTCTCTGATCAAGGCTGGCGCTCTTGACACGTTCGGCAATCCCCGGCGCGCCCTGCTGGCGCGAAGCGACGACGCCGTGGACTCCGTCATTGACCTAAAACGGAATGAGGAGCACGGCCAGTTTGACCTCTTCGCGTCCCTGGGCGGGGATGATGGTGGGGCGGCCTCATTCACCATAGACATTCCGGACATACCTGAATGGGACCGACGGGAAAAATTGGCTCATGAACGGGAGATGCTGGGACTCTATGTCTCAGATCACCCGCTGCGTGGCATGGAACGCTCACTGGTGCGCCACCAGGAGGCACAGATCGGTCAGATCAAAGAAGAACCACACAAGTTCGACAACCGTAGGCTGACGGTCGCGGGGTTGATCACCAGCGTGGATAAGAAGATCAATAAACAGGGAGCACCCTGGGCCATCGTGACGGTAGAAGACTTCTCCGGCTCCATTGAGGTTTACTTCTTCGCGCGCCAATACGAAACGATGGGGGAGGCGCTGATCCAAGACCAGATCGTGAAGATCAGTGGTCGCGTGGGGATTAGGGATGACTCTCCTTCCATAACGGCCAGCAGTGTCACTCCGCTGGAGCTGAAGGACAGGTCAGACATGCCCGTTGAGATATCACTGGATGCGCGCCAGTGCGTCCCACCGGTGCTCAACGAACTGGCTTCCACCCTGCGTTCATACCCGGGGCCCACAAGGGTTCGCGTGACGGTGAAAGACCGCTCTCAAGAGACCCTCATTGACCTTGGCGACGAACTGACGGTGGATGCGGACTCTTCCTTCTTCGCCACGGTCAAAGGGCTGCTTGGGGCTGGCTCCATCCAATAGAGGGGAGCCAGAGGCATTTAGAGGGTAGCTGGAGGCGTTGGTGGTGGCCACCGGTCGGGCATGGGCAGCGTCGGGCCGGGGGTCTTCCTAAGATTGAATGGTGCGAATCATTGACTTGCGCGACACCGCGCTACCTGAGAACCTGACGGACCTGCTTCCACGACCGAAGGTGGACACAACTAAGGCTGTACAGATCGTCCAGCCGATAGTTGAGGACGTTCGACGCCACGGTGCCGGTGCCATCTACGACCTCGACGAACGCTTTGACGGTGTGCGCCCGGAGTCGCTTCTGGTCCCACGCTCCGCTTCGAGTGAGGCGCTTGCGAACGTTAATCCCCGGGTTGCCCAGGCACTTCGCATCGCAATTGAGAACGCCAGAAAGGCACACTCCGCTCAGCTACCACTCCCAGCGGCCACAGAAATAGTCCCCGGTGGAGTAGTTTTCCAGCGCTGGGTTCCCCTGCGGCGCGTAGGCCTGTACGTGCCCGGCGGACTGGCCGTCTACCCGTCCTCGGTCGTCATGAACGTCGTAACAGCGCAGGTGGCGGGCGTTCAATCAATGGTTGTTGCCACGCCCCCACAAAAAGAGTTCGGTGGTCTCCCGCACCCAACGATCCTTGCGGCATGTGAGCTCCTAGGAGTCGAAGAAGTCATCGCCGTCGGGGGTGCCCAAGCAATCGCAGCCATGGCCTACGGCTTCGAAGACGACGGCTACACGTGCGCCCCGGTCGATAAAGTTACGGGCCCCGGAAACGTCTACGTCGCAGCCGCCAAGCGGGTTGTGCAGAGCGTATGCGGAATTGACTCCGAGGCAGGGACGACAGAAATCGCAATACTAGCGGACGACACTGCGAACCCGGGATACGTTGCTGCCGACCTCATCAGCCAGGCCGAACACGATCCCGCGGCAGCCTCCGTTCTCTTTACTGACAGTGAGACCCTGGCCAACGAGGTGCAGCGCGCACTGCCCCCAATGGTTGCTTCCACATACGAAAAGGAGCGCATAGCCACGGCTCTTGATGGACCACAGTCCGCCATTGTGATCACGTCAACGCTTGATGAGGCGCTGAAGTTGACGGAAGCCTACGCTCCGGAACACCTTGAGATCCACACCCGGGACGCCCTCGGACTGTCTGATCAGATCACCACGGCCGGTGCCGTCTTCATTGGCGACTACACGCCCGTTCCGCTGGGCGACTACGTGGCGGGTTCCAACCACGTGCTGCCGACGGGTGGAACAGCCCGTTACTCCGCCGGGCTGAACGTGACCCAGTTCCTGCGGTCCATGCAGGTCGTGGACTATTCGAAGGACGCGCTGCGGACCGTCGCGCCCGCGCTGGTGGCCCTGGCGAACGCGGAAGGGCTGCCCGCCCATGGTGAGGCCGCCAAGCTTCGGTTCGAGGGCGAAACGCTTCCCGACCTTCCCACCGAAACCCGCGGCGACGACACCTCGGATGTCTTTGAAGATGGGCGCGCGGCTGGCGCCCTCGTACTTCCACGCCGGCCGGACCTTGCCGACGTTGAGCCGTATGGCGCCCCGATGATCGACGTTCCCGTCCGCCTGAATGTGAATGAGAATCCGTTTGCGCCGGCTGCGGAGGTGGTGGACTCGATCGTAGAGGCGGTTCGCGCTGCCACTTCCAACCTGAATCGGTATGCCGACCGGGACGCTAAGGGCCTGCGCGCTGACCTGGCCGAATACGTGAGTGGTGAGTCCGGCGTCCAGGTCAACCCGGACCAGGTGTGGGCGGCAAACGGGTCTAACGAGATCATGTTGGAACTGCTCCAAGCATTTGGGGGGCCGGGGCGTACGGCGCTGGGGGTGTGGCCGACGTACTCGATGTACTTGGAGTACGCGCGCGACACCTTCACGAATTGGGTTCTGGAGGGCGGCCCCACCACCGACGGCGCGCTACCCACGTTCGATGCGGACGTCTGGATTGCCGCGATGAAACGGGAAATCCCGGCCGTCGTGTTCATCCCCAGTCCCAACAATCCCACCGGACAAGCCGTCACTAACGCGGACCTGCAGAAGATTCTGGATGCCTCCGCCACAACGGGTCCCATTGATGAACGAGGGCGGAAAACAGCCACCATCGTCGTCTTGGATGAGGCATACGCGGAGTTCCGTAGCCCCGGCGTGCCCTCTGCAATAGAACTCCTAGCAGACAACCCGAACTTGGTTGTCACGCGCACCATGTCCAAGGCGTTCGCAGCGGCCGGGCTTCGCCTTGGGTACCTGATTGCGGATCCGAGCATTGTGTATGAGGTTCAAAAAGTGCGCCTGCCCTACCACCTGTCGCTGATAACGCAGGCCAGTGCGCGCGCCGCCCTGGCCCACGCACCCGCCCAGCTGGCCCAGGTCGGACTGATTCGCGCCCAGCGGGAGGAACTGCGGGACTGGCTGGTTGGTGAAGGCTTCACCGTGGCGCCCTCGTCCTCAAATTTCCTGCTATTTGGGCCACTTGAAGACCGCCACCAAGTCTGGGAGGCACTGGTGTCACGCGGCGTTTTGATCCGGGAAGTGGGACCCGACGGGTATCTGCGGGTTACAGTGGGATCGCCAGATGAAAATGAGAAGTTCAAGGCCGCGTTGAAGGAGAGCCTGTGAAAACGCCTGACCGCATCGCGACGGTGCACCGCAAAACGTCCGAATCTGACGTTACCGTCACGATCAACCTAGATGGATCGGGGAAGGCCAACGTCGACACCGGCGTGCCGTTTTATGACCATATGTTGGATGCACTTTCAAGGCACTCGCTCATTGATATCGACGTGAAGGCCGTTGGTGACACCCACATCGATGTCCACCACACCGTTGAGGACACCGCGATCACGCTGGGTAAAGCCCTGGCGCAGGCCCTAGGTGATAAGCGTGGCATCCGGCGCTACGGAACCGGGTTCGCGCCCCTTGATGAGTCCTTGGCGCGCGTGGTCGTGGACGTTGCCGGCAGACCCTACTGCGTGGTCACGGGGGAGCCAGAAGGTCAGGCATACCACCTGATCGGAGGCCACTTCACCGGCGCCATGACCCAGCATGTTTTTGAGTCTTTCGCGTTCAACGCCGGCCTGTGTCTGCACGTGACCCTGCTGTACGGGCGCGACCCACATCATATTGTGGAGGCCCAGTTCAAGGCGCTGGCACTTGCGTTGCGCGAAGCCGTGGCTCCTGACGCCCGCGTCAAAGGTGTCCCATCAACGAAAGGTGCGTTGTGAAAGAGGACGAACCAAAGTTTGAGTTTGACGAGGGCGAACTGGACGCGGAACTGGCCAAAATCCTTGATGAGACCCCCGCGAAGCAGAAGAGCCTGTGCAGGGCCCTCATAGTGAGCCCGATTGACGCACCCGCAGCCTTACGCGCCGCCCTGAACATGGTGGGTTCCCCAGCGCCCGTTGTGAATGTGGGTTCACGTAGCGCCGTCTACCTTGAGGTTGAGGAAGAGGGGGACGCGGACGCCCTGGAGATGCTGGCGTTGCTCGGTTCGGAGCGGCCCCTGCCCGACAAGGTCGATGAGATGGGGCGCCTCCTGTCGAAGCTCTCAAGGGGTGGCGCGGTAGTTTTGGCGTCTTGGGTTAGCGCACCGCCCTCGTCCGAAGAAAAACCCGCGGCCCAAGTTCCCGTATTGACCGGAACCATGGCGGCGCGCAGGTACGTAGACGGTGATCCGGAAGACGTGCTCCCATCCGGACTGGTGCTAAGCACAATGGCCGTGGCAGCCGAAGAGTTGCTTTTGGGACGCATCACGCTTGACGAAGTGGAAGACTACTCCCCGGGCGGACCATGGACCGGATGGCTAAAAGGAAGAGGAAGGCACTAGCGAATGAAACTCACGCTGTTACCCGCAATCGACGTCGTGGACGGGAAGGCAGTGCGCCTTGTCCAAGGAGAAGCGGGAACCGAAACCGCATACGGCGACCCTGTTGAGATCGCTAAACAGTTCGCGGACGCCGGCGCCGAATGGATCCACCTTGTTGACTTGGACGCGGCATTCGGACGCGGAGAGAACCGCGCGCTCCTGGCGCAAGTCATAGACGCAACCGAGTTATCTATTGAGCTTTCGGGCGGGATACGCGATGAAGTATCCCTGGTGCGGGCCTTAGACATGGGCGCCACGCGCGTGAACCTTGGAACCGCAGCCCTGGAAGACCCCACATGGACAGAGAGTGCCATTGAGCGCTTCGCCGACAGGGTGGCCGTTGGGCTGGACGTTCGCGGCGACACGCTGGCCGCACGCGGATGGACCAAAGAGGGCGGCAACCTTTGGGAGGTTCTGCGCAGGCTGAACATGGCAGGCTGCTCACGCTACGTCGTTACGGACGTGGGGCGCGACGGGATGCTCAACGGACCCAATACTGACCTGTTGGAGCGGGTTGCCTCCCAAACGGACGCGCCGATCGTTGCATCCGGTGGGGTGTCGTCCTTGGAAGACATCGCGACCCTGCGCGAACTGGTTCCGCTGGGTGTGGACTCTGCCATTGTCGGAAAAGCACTGTACGCGGGCAGATTCACCTTGGAGCAGGCCCTGGCGGTCGCGGAGGGGCGTTGAGCCTAACTGAAACGCAGCGCACGAAGATGGCCCAGCGGCTCACTTTGCGCCATGACAGGACTGACCGCGGCCAACTTCTGCCCCGCACGTCGGCTGCCTTGGAGCTCCCGGCGGGAACCGCGTTTGAACAGGCGGAACGGGCGGCAGCCCTGGCGCGAGCCCTTGTCGAAGAGCGGCTGGTGGTGCCGGTGCCCGTTGAGGCCCACCCCGATGAGGGCGGGGAGCACCAGCCGCAGGGTTTGGGCGAGGACGACGAGATACCCCTTCCCGTCGTAACCGGACCGTATGGGGCAGCCGTTTTGGCGTTCAGTTCTGCGCAGGAGTTGGGGAAGTGGGAGCCGGGTGCGCGCCCCATGACGATGAGCGCCCAACGCGTGGCGGTCGCGGCGACACAGGCGGGGGCACCGCCCTCGATCATCGTGGACGCGGCGTCTAATGCTCCCGTTGCGCTCCCGGTCGGGGCTATTCACGCGTTGGTGGGCGCGGATGGGTGGCTCCCGCCCTGGCAGGACGCGTCCCTAGTGGACACCCTCCGCACCAAGGCACGGGAACAGTGTGACGACGTTGTGGGGGTCCAGGTGGTTCCCAGCAGTGGGGTTGCCGTGGGGGCCGATACGTGGAGCGGGGAGCTGGAGGTTCGGGTCCTGTTCGCCGTTGGCGGGCCCACCGCGGGTCAACGGGAGAAGATGGCGAACGCACTGGCTACCGTGGGCAATGAGCCGCGCTTGCGGACTGCTGCTCCGATGATTTCGCTGGTCCCCCAACCCGTAGCGCAGGCGTAGCAGGAGGGACGGAAACCCCGTAGGGCCCTGTTCCCAAGGCCTTACGGGGCTGTTTCCTTCCTTTCAATCCTTCCTATGTCCAAGGGGAAACACAAAGTCCGGGCAGTCCTTCGTAGTCCGACACCTCCTTCGTGACGACCGTCGATCCAGCGATCAATGCATTAGCCGTGATCATCGTCTGGATTGGTGGGGCGCCTGAGGCCTGAAGATCTCCGGCTATCTGTGCGCAGAACGGGTCAACCGTAACCACGGCAACCATCCTCTTGATCCGGTTGTCGATCCACAGCCTGATCTGGGCAGCGGTGTCCCGGTTCGATAGAGCGATGGCTGACGCAAGGCGTTCCAGTTCCATGATGCTGACCACGCTGATCTGCACATCTTGGATGTCCACCGTGTTCGCCCATGCCACAACGCCCGGGTTCGGATCCTTCTTTACCAGCTCGAGTAGCACGGAGGTATCAAGCAGCCAGGCCACCGTTGGCCTCCTTCGCGAACGTGATGGGAGATAATCCGGTGGGTCTGGGCATCATGTGTTCTGTTTGCTTGGTGTTCAGGAATCCTCCCGCGCCTGGCATCAGCGCGGCCCCAACGCTTGAGGATGCCGGTGGTGGGTCCGGCGGCCATGACACCCGCCCGGGGCCGTTGGCAGACAGCCACACCTCTGGGGAGAGGAGCGAATCCAGCGCCTCCAGGCTGCCTGGAGAACCCGGATCAGAGGCAAGCGCCTGCTGAATCTGTTCCCAAGCGTCACGCCCCTTGCGCAGCTTCTCCTCCATGGGCATGCAGATGTCACAGTCGCATTCCCCGTGGGAGCCGTCCCCAGCCCATCCGGGCTCACCCTGGTCCCGGAGGGGGCGCGCGAAGCCGTCTTGGTGCTCAGCCTGCCTTGACGACCCGGGACGGGAAGGCACCCAAGATAGGCGGATGCGCATCTTTGAGAGGCCGCGCTTGATCGTGTTGGATACTAAGGCCCCCGCCAGGGCGGTTGCGGTGAATATCAGAATCTTTTCTTTGGTTTGTGTGTCCATGGTTAGGACTCTATGGACCGTTTGGTTGCGCTGTACGATGGCGGCGTGGAGCCTGTGGATTCACGCCGTAATCACGCCCTGTGGATAACTGGGTGTGATTGGTTCCACCGCGGAGTTTGCGCTGGTGGGCGGGATGGAAGCGGCATTGCTGCTAGAGTGTTCGAAGACCGAAACGGCTCTGGCTGCATACGGCTGGGTGAAATGGCTGAGGAATCCGTCCCGAAACCCAGTAGCAAGCAGGGGCCGAACGTAAGTGGAACTTTTCCCACCTGGGGGCCCCCGCAAGTCAGAAGGTTTGCGGTTGGACAAGAAGACAAGGGTTTTCTTGAGCCGGAGGCGCCGGGTACTGCGGGCAGACTGCGTTTGCAGAGCTATGTCCGCTAAGGGAACAGCTCCGTGCACGTTTATCGGCACGGAGTTTTTTGTTGGCCGAAAGGCAGACATTGGAAGGAGAGGCGCCATCAGCGATCCTCGCATCAATGACCGGATCCGAGTACCCGAAGTACGACTTGTTGGCCCCGCGGGCGAACAGGTCGGCGTCGTGCGCGTTGAAGATGCGCTCCGACTTGCTGAAGAGGCAGGTCTGGACCTAGTAGAGGTCGCCCCAGAGGCGCGACCTCCCGTAGCCAAACTAATGGACTTCGGGAAATACAAGTATGAGGCAGGGCAGAAGGCACGCGACGCGCGCCGGAACCAGGCAAACACCCAGCTGAAGGAAATCCGTTTCCGCATCAAGATTGATGACCATGACTTCGACACGAAGACAGGTCACGTCAGGCGGTTCCTGGAGGGCGGTGACAAGGTCAAAGTGATGATCATGTTCCGCGGCCGTGAACAATCCCGTCCTGAGGCGGGCATCCGGCTCTTGCAGCGTTTGGCACACCAGGTTGAGGACATCTCGGTGGTGGAGTCAGCTCCACGCCAGGATGGCCGCAACATGACCATGGTTTTGGCTCCAATTCGCCGCAAGGCTGATGCGATGGCCGGCCAGCGTGAACGACGTCAAGCCGCACGCGCACAACGCCAAGCCAAGCATGAGCAGCGTACGGCGCGTGAACAGGTGCGCCAGTCACGCTCCGACTTCTAAGAGCAGAACGACTTCCGCTAAGGCCGTAACGACCAAGGCGATCCCGAATCGAAAAGGAAAGATAATGCCAAAGAACAAGACGCACTCAGGCGCCAAGAAGCGCTTCCGCACCACTGGCAGCGGCAAGATTATGCGTGAACGCGCGGGTATGCGCCACCTGATGGAGCACAAGTCCTCCCGCAAGACTCGCCGCCTCCAGAAGGACGTCGTCATTGCGCGCGCAGACAAGAAAGAGGTGCGTTCACTTCTGGGCAAGTGAGCGAACGGGAACGAACTGAGGAAGAGAACTTAAATGGCACGTGTGAAGCGTTCAATTAACGCTAAGAAGAAGCGTCGCGACATACTTGAGCAGGCATCCGGTTACCGTGGGCAGCGTTCACGCCTGTACCGCAAGGCAAAGGAACAGGTAACGCACTCTCATGTCTACGCATACAGGGACCGTCGCAACAAGAAGCGCGACTTCCGCCGCCTGTGGATCCAGCGCATCAACGCTGGCGCCCGCGCCGAAGGTTTGACCTACAACCGCTTCATCCAGGGCCTGAACCTGGCTGGTGTTGAGGTCGATCGTCGCATGCTGGCCGACCTAGCCGTGAACGACCCTGCAGCCTTCAGTGGCCTGGTTCAGGTTGCAAAGGACGCCCTGCCAACGGACGTGAACGCACCCAAGGCCGCGTAAACGGCTTTGGCAGCAAAACTTTAGAGAACGCTTGGCTTCGCACAACATGCGCGGGGCCGAGCGTTTTCCAATTGCACCGCCCCACGCCGAGCACCGCAGTGCGGACGTGACGGTGCCAACAGGTAGGGTTTGGATATGACGAACTTACCCCTGTTGGACAACCCCCGCTCTGACCGAATCAAGGCCGTTGCCGCCTTGGCTGGGCGTTCCACGCGCAAACGCAGCGGCCGGATACTGGTGGAGGGGCCGCAGGCGGTACGGGAGTTGGTGTTGCACCGCCCTCGTGCCGTCATTGACGTGTACATCACGGACGAACTGGAGATGCGTTACCCGGGCTTGGCGGACGCAGCGCGTGGGGCCACGAAATGGGTGCACAACGTTACGTTGGATGTTGCCAAAGCGATCAGCCCGGATTGCCAAGGTATCGTAGCGGTGGCGCAGGTGGAGGCAATCGAATCTGACGCGGCTTCCGTTTGGGAGACGTTGAAGGAGGGGGGCGAGGACGCGGCGCAATTCCTAGTCTGCCTGCCTGAAACGCAAGACCCTGGCAACGTCGGCACGATCATACGGACAGCGGATGCGATGGGCGCGTCAGCCGTCGTACTGGGTGCGGGGACGGCGGACCCAGCGAACCCGAAGGTGATCCGCTCCTCCGCGGGATCCGTGTTCCATTTGCCCGTGCTGCGCGTCCCTTTGGAGACTGTGCAAGCAAACGTGACTGAACGCCGCTGGCCGATCCTTGGTACGTCTGGTCACGGGGCCGACATAACACTGGACACGTTGGCGGTTGCGGCCGTGGCTGGAGGGGCGGCCAGTGCAGCCCAGTCTGTTCTGTCCCGCCCCCACGTGTGGGTTTTCGGAAATGAAGCGCGCGGGCTGTCCGCGGAGGATGTCGCACTTTGCGACCTCCTTGTGGAGATCCCGATTGCAGGAGAAGCGGAGTCCCTCAACGCTGCCGCTGCTGCCGCAATGTGTATGTATGCGTCCCACCTGGGTGCGCGGCGCCCTCGAAACGCAGAAGAGTTGGGGAGTGAAGAGTGAAGGTAAGCGAACTTAGCGAAGGGCAGTTGATCCAGGCCATCCTGCCTTATTTGCCGCAGGGACCGTTCACGCAGTTGGGTTCGGGTGACGATTGTGCAGTGGTGAGCGCTCCGGATGGCAGGTTCGTCGTCACCACGGACGTTCTGGTGGAGGGCCAGCATTTCCGGACGGACTGGTCAACGGGCGCCGAAGTGGGGGCGAGGGCGGCGGCGCAGAACCTTGCAGATGTCGCGGCAATGGGCGCCAAACCGACGGCGTTGGTTGTTTCTATGGTGCTTCCACCGGATCTTGACGTTGCGTGGTTAGAAGACTTCGCTGGCGGACTTGGGAGTGAGGTGTTCAGGGCGGGAGCAGGTGTGGTTGGCGGTGACTTGAGCCGCGGTCCCGTCCTCGTCATCTCTGTCACCGCTCACGGCACAACCGGGGGGAAGGCGATAACGCGTTCTGGGGCGAAACCTGGGGACACGCTGGCGGTTGTGGGAACGCTTGGTCGGTCTGCTGCGGGGCTTGCGGCTCTTCAGTCCGGCGCCGTCTCACCCAGCCTGCATGGTGCGCAGGTGCCAACCCCATTTCAGGAGCCGGTGGCGCTTTACCGCAGTCCTCAGCCACCGCTGAAGGCGGGGTTAGTGGCGGCGCAGCGGGGCGCCAGCGCCATGATGGACATATCCGATGGGCTGGTAATGGATGCTGGTCGCATGGCGGAAGCGTCCGGTGTCGCGCTGGATATAACCAGGTACGGGTTGCACGACGATCTGAGTGCGCTACGCAAGGCGGGCAAAGCGCTGGGCGTTGACCCGCTGGAGTGGGTCTTGTTTGGGGGAGAGGACCACGGTCTCTTGGTGACGTTCCCGCCGTACGTGCTGACGACGGCACCCTTTCGGGCCATAGGGACGGTGGGAGAGTACGGGGCGCTACGCGGCGGACAGAAGGCGCGCGTCACGTTGGACGGCCAACCGGTTGTGGGAGGGTTTGACCACTTTGGGCGTGGGTAGGGAATGAATGGGCCCCCAAGTCAGATGACTTGAGGGCCCGGGTTATTTCATCATGCGTCACGTGGTGACGTTGTGGTGATTAGCTCTTGCGAAGTCGCAGCGCTACGCCACCGGAGACCACCATGCCTGCGGCAACTAGCAGCAGTGGCAGACTTGCGTTGGAGCCGGTCTTGGCTAGGACCTTCACGGGCTTAGCCGGTGCAGGTTCCGGTGCTGGCGCAGGTGTGGCACCAGCGACGCGGAATGTCACCGAACCAACGCGGAAGCTCTCTTCACCGGTTGCGCTCACCTTCGTGGATCCCGGGGCTGCGTCAGCAGGTACCGTGAAGGTTCCCTTGAATGTTCCATCTGCAGCCGCAACAGCTGAGCCGACTACTGCGTCACCGATCTTGAAGGTCACGGTCTCTCCGGCCAGGAAGCCCGCGCCTTCGATCGGTGCTTCAGCGCCCGGGTCGATGCCAACTGAGTCGTCGTATCCGGGAATGGTGACAGTCACGGCTACTGAGGCTGAGCAATCATCAGCCACGCTGTCTGGGTACTCCCACGGGTCAACAACAGAGAGAGTCCTGCCGTCCACTTCAAGGATGAAGCCGACTCCAGGGGCACCGGAGCCCGCAGGTTCGGTAATGGTCCACACGGTGGTGTGAGTACCGGAGTCGGTCGTTGTGGTCCACGAGTCCACGTAGATGGGTTCACCATCATCCCAAACGGTGAGCGTGAACTCTCCGATTCCAGTGGTCTCCATAGAAATGGAGACAAGGCAACCGTCCCGAGTTATGTCTGCGATCGCACCGCCTGTCTCCACCGGAGGTAGGGCCTCCCCGACCACTTCAAACTCTGCGGATGTTGCCCTGAAGCTGCTTTCACCGTAAGCAGTGACGGAATACATGCCAGGGCTTGCTGAGTCTGGAACGGTGAACGAGCCTGCGAACGTTCCGTCCTCGCCCACCACTGCTGACCCCACGGGTGTTCCCGCTGCTGCGGCAGCTGCTGCTGGCGCAGCAAGGGTGAACAGTACGGTCTCTTCCGGCAGGTAACCGGCACCTGCGATCGCGACGGTATCACCGGCCGACACACCTACCGCGGGGTCATAGTTCGGCAGGCTCACGTCCACGGGCACAACGGCAGAACATCCGTCGGCCACATCATCCGGGTAAACCCATGGATCTTCATACTGGACCTGAATGCCATCCGCGTATACATAGATCCCGACCCCAGGCACTGCCGTGCCAGCGGGATTCGTGATGGTCCAAACGGAGGTGTGTGTTCCGTCCTCTGCTTCAGACCAAGCATCCGTCCAAATGACGACGTGGTCATCCCATACCCGAACCTCAAATTCACCCGCTCCCGTGGTGGTGCTGGTGATCGTCACTTGGCAGCCATCGCGAACGATCGAATCCAAGGTGATGTTTGCGACTGCGGTTGCGTCCGTTTTGGAGGCGTCCTCGTCCCCTTCCGTGTCCGCGTCGGCATCGGCGTCGGCATCGGCGTCGGCATCGGGTGTTTCTTCAGCGGCTTCTTCTGCGTCCTCTGAAACTCCCTCATCGTCGGAGGGATCGGCAGGATCCACTGAGGGCTCTTCAACCGGGTCTGCAACTGGATCCGCAGCAGGCGCAGGGAGCTCTTCAACAACCGGTTCTGCAACGATTTCAGGTGCAACTTCCACGACCGGCTGCGTTGCGACTTCGACAGGTTCTTCGGTGGCTTCTGGTTCTACAACGGCGACGGCTGGGGACTCCTCAGGCGACATTGCCGAATCAGCGCTTGCATCCTCTGACGCGTATCCGGCACCCGCGAATGCCACAAGCCCGATGCCCAGTGCGCCCACTGAGCCGATTAAGGTCCTTGCCACCCTGCGCACAGGCGGCCTTCCTTGGGATTTCATCTTCTTTGCCTTTCGATTGTCATGGCACTTTATTAGCCACGTCGGTGACTTGCGTGCGGGAGGGGGATGGAACATAGGTCCCAAACAAACCTCGCCCTCCAGTGTCAGTCGTCCGAAGGTAAAGATCCATTGAGCGAACGGATGAACATGGCCTAGAAGCGTTCATCCTTTTGGGTGAGGCACGTTAAACCCGCGTGGTTATGCGGATTCAGCCTAAGCGCCCATGTTTCATAAATAGACGCGAACGGCGTCACTGCTACCCGTCTTAACGCATGGGCCTACCCTCAACCTGTGGTGCAGGCCCCCTCTAATGGTGCGTTCCTGCTGTTGTGTCCGATCGACCCAACCTGTGTTCGTCAGCCCAACCAGCGTCCGAAACAGACCAACCAGCTTCCAACACAGCCCAACCAGCTTTCGACATCTAGTACCTAACCCGACATCTAGAATCTTCCAGCCTTGACCACCGGGTCTTCTAACGCTGAGGAACACGGAACCGGGCTTCTACACCCGCACGATCACCCGCCTCAGTTTGAGCACGGTTTTCCTTAGGGCCACTGTTTGCCCTTGGGGTCATTGGACTGTGGGGCCGTCGAAGATACATACGGGGGCCGAAGATACATAGCGGGGAAAAATTACAACGTTTTTATTGCTGTTTTGTGTCCCCGTATGTAGTTTCGGTCCCCCTATGTAGTTTCGAGACAGGTTTAACGCCCAGCAAGAGAACGACTTGCTCAGTGAACGCGAATTTCAAGGACCTTGAAGCACCTGGCGCTCTGGCAGAGACTATCGAAGGTTGTGGCTAACTATCGAAGGTTGTTCCCGGGCACAACTATCGATAGTTAGCCACAACCTTCGATACTCCGTGGTGAGGCAAAACCAGTCTGGGTGTATCCCCCTTTGTCCCGTTGGATCCCTTGTTCGCAGCCGCCCAACAGCCGCCCAAGAGCCCCTAATTCTGGCTTTCTGTTGGGTTGCTGCCAGATTCCCCATTCGTTGTGAGCAAACCGGCTTGGCGTGCAACCGTCGATAACCCGCGCGCGCGGTGGCTCACACATGCATGTGGCAGCCAGTACTTGGGCGCCGTCCTCCAAGAACCGAACCACGTCACACCACCGATGACCACACGAACTACAGCCCCTTTTGTGAGCCCCACTATCCGCAATGGGGAAGCGCAACAGGAGCCGTCAGCCAACGAAAGAAGCCCACCGCCTATGGCGGAGGGCTTCAAACGAATAGAGGAAAGAGTAACTTACGCTGCGCGCTGTACCCGATCACTCTTGATGCAGTTGGTGCAAACGTTCATACGCTTGGTTTCACCGTTAACCCGAGCGCGAACGCGCTGAATGTTCGGGTTGAAACGACGGTTGGTGCGCACGTGAGAGTGCGAAACCGACTTACCGAACTGCGGGGACTTTCCACAGATGTCGCATACCGAGGCCACAAGGTCCTCCTCAATAGTTACCAAAGTAGTGCATGCCGCAGTTCATGCGGGCAGGCGCCTCACGGTCTTGGGGTCACCAAGCCCACGAAGCAACTTATCAAGATTAGCGGAATGTGGGGGCTTGCCACAAACACAAGTGCCCACTAACACCTGTCGAGTCGCCCACATTTGCGCACCTCCCAAAAGAATCGCGGTCGAGGGCATCCTGCACGCCACCATAGTTTGGTATCGGGACGAGGGCGGGGTGTGCTGTTCGTCCTCGCCCGTTTCCCATGATGTCGGAAGGGGGTGGCAGACTGGAACCCTAGGAACCGGGAATCTTGGTAATCGGAAACAGAACCGTAGTGTCGGGAAGGTTTTGAACCGGTAGGGAAGGGGCGCGACCGTGGCTCAGTTTACGTTGGACACACCCCTGTCCTTATGTCTTGGCAAGGCAGCGACCAAGAAGCTCACAGAAGCGGGCCTCATGACTGCGGGCGACCTCTTGTACTTGGCGCCCAGGCGGTACTACACGTGGGGAAAACTCACGAACATCGGCTGGCTGCGCGAAGGACAGGAAGCAACGGCCCTGGTGCAGGTCTTGAACGCGAACATGGTTCAGAACCGTTCCGGGCGCGGCGTTAGATTCGTGGTTACCGTGACCGACGGCCAACAAAATCTCTCGCTCACGTTTTTCGCAAAGAACCAGTACATGCTGTCTCCACACCAGCGGATGTTACAGCCGGGCGCGACTGTTCTTGTGTCGGGAAAGGTGGGCTCCTACCAAGGCAACATCCAGATGGTTCAACCGGAGTTTGAGGAGTTGGAGGATTCTTCGCCCGAAGCTGCCGCCCGACGTGCGGGCCGTCCCATACCCATATATAGAAGTATTTCCGGACTGCCGTCGTGGAAAGTTGGTGCGCTAATACGCACTGTTTTGGAGGGGTTGGACCCGAACTCGGTGCCGGAGGTATTGCCCGGTCCTGTCAGGGATCGGTACGGCCTGACAACGGGGTTGCAGGCACTCAAGTGGTTGCATGTGCCCATGCAGAAGGTGGACTGGGAGATTGCCAAGAGGACGCTGGCTTGGGAGGAGGCGTTGGTCCTACAGACGGCGCTCTTGTCGGGGAGGCTCGACGCTACCGGGAAGAGGATCAGGAAGGCGCATTCGCTCACGACGGGCGTCGGCGCACATGGGGCTTCGGACCCTCAGCGCACAATGACGGAGACATTGATTGATGCCCTGCCGTTCAGCCTGACTGACTCTCAACAGTTTGCTTGGGCGGAGATTTCGGGTTCCTTAAATAGTGAGGAGCCGATGCAACGCCTGCTCCAAGCCGACGTGGGCGCTGGAAAAACCGTCATGGCGCTACTCGCGATGGTGGCGGCCGTGGACACGGGGTTGCAGGCCGCGATGCTTGCTCCAACGGAGGTATTGGCTCGGCAACACTACGTGTCTCTGCAGAAGATGCTTGCCGGGGCGAACCTGGACATTCCTCTTCATCTACTGACGGGGAAGCGGCCGGGTGCTGAACGCGATGCTGCTCTAAGTGCACTCGCGGGAGGGGAACCAGCCATTGTCGTTGGAACTCACGCCTTGATCCAAGACGGGGTGGAAATACCAAACCTCGCTTTACTTGTGGTGGATGAGCAGCACCGCTTTGGTGTTGCTCAGCGCGACAAGCTCCGCGAAGGGCGCGACTTTACACCCCATCTCTTGGTCATGACGGCCACTCCTATCCCGCGGACTATCGCAATGACAGTTTTTGGCGACTTGGACGTGACCCTAATGAAAGGGATGCCTCCGGGGCGCAAACCCGTACAAACCCACCTGATCAACAACCACAACAAGGTTTGGATGGAACGGATATGGAGTCGCGCCCGCGAAGAGGTGGAGGGCGGCGGTCGTGTTTTTGTGGTTTGCCCAAGGATCGACACCAAACTGGATGAGGAGACAGAGACAAGCGAAGACGCAGAAGCACCCAAGGGTAGCGGGGCCCAGACGGATGGTTTGCTGATTGACGACACAACCGTTGACGGCTCCGTGGACTCCGATGTGCCGGCAGCTTCGGTCGTGATCGACGATCTTCGACACATGCCAGAATTGGATGGGATCCGAATTGGGCTGGCGCATGGGCGCCGTACCCCGGAAGAAAACGCGCAGGCATTCGCAGAGTTTGCGTCCGGGGACGTGCCGATCCTTGTGGCAACCACCGTTATCGAGGTTGGGGTGGACGTGCCTGAAGCGACGCTGATGGTGGTGCTTGGGGCACAGCGGTTCGGGCTATCGCAGCTCCACCAGCTACGTGGTCGCGTTGGCCGCTCCGACGCCCAGTCTGTGTGCCTCCTGGTCTCCCCACCCACCGACAACAAGACCACCGCACAACGGCTCCAGGCCATGGCAGAGACAACTGACGGGTTCGCACTGGCTGAGGTAGACCTGCGTCTACGTAGCGAAGGGGATGTCCTGGGCCAGTCTCAGTCTGGACGCTTCTCGGGCCTACGTTTCCTGTCTATTCGTTCTGACGCCGGCGTGATCGCATCTGCCCGGGCGGCTGCTGAAGAAATCCTTGAAGCCGACCCATCCCTTAGCAACTACCACGACCTGAAAGTCCAAGTCACCCGATCCATCGGTGACGACGTTGTCTGGCTGGAACGAAGTTAGCCATGACCAGAATCATCGCGGGCACCGCCAAAGGCCGCCGACTTTCTGTGCCTGCCAAAGGTACCCGCCCCACTTCGGACAAGGTCCGTGGCGCAATCTTCTCCCGCCTGGATAGCTGGGGAGTCGTTGAAGACGCGGAAGTCCTTGACCTCTTCGCAGGGTCCGGCGCCCTTGGCATCGAAGCATTGTCGCGTGGCGCGGCCACTGCCGTCCTCGTCGAAAAATCAGGACCCAACGCCGGTGTTGCCAAACGCAACGTTCAGTCCGCGGGATTCCAAAAGGACGCCAGGGTAGTGGTGGCGGATGCGGCCACCTACCTTCGTGGGCTGAGCACGGTGGTGCGTGGCTTCGACCTTGTCTTCATTGACCCGCCCTATGCGTTGACGGAGGAGGGGGTTACGGAAGTCCTCAACGCCCTCGTGCCCCACCTGGATAGGGAGGCTACCGTGGTTTTGGAGCGGGATGTCCGCTCGCCCGCACCCACGCTACCGGGCGGACTGGACTTCATCAGCGAACGCAGGTGGGGGGACACAACCGCGTGGTTTCTAAAGGTAGCGGGTAGTGAGACTTAGGATGGGATCATGGTAAGCGCACTCTTCCCAGGCAGTTTTGATCCGGTGACGAACGCACATATGGACCTCGTGAGCCGTGCTTGCGAAGTCTTCGACAGGGTCATTGTCGCGGTTGGATACAACCACAAGAAGCCGGGCTGGCTCCCGGTGGCCGACCGCGTGCACCTACTGGCGGGAGCCCTCAGCGATGCGGGCCTCACGAATGCGGAGGTGACGACATTCTCGGGGCTCACTACCGACCTCGCTGCTGAAATAGGGGCCGACACGATCGTGAAGGGGCTGCGCGGCCCAGCGGACTGGCCCACCGAATACGTACAGGCAACCGCGAACCGGCGTCTGACGGGGATAAATACGTTGCTGATCCCGACGGCCCCGGAGTTCTCGGCGCTATCCTCCTCCGTCATTCGGGAGCTGGTGGCGTTCAATGCGCCCATAACTGGACTTGTTCCGGACCTGGTAGAGGAGCATATAAGGGTGTTGGGCACGAAAGAAGGCGCTGCGGAACCTAGACTGTAGGGGACTAAGCCTAAGGAAATCGGTGATTACCCGCCGTCTGAGGTGACACCAACAGAAGCAGGAGCGCGTGATGCCCCAACGTTATGAGGAATACAGGGAAGAACTGGAAGTCTCCACCCCCGCTCCCCACGATGAGTTTGCCGTGTCCGATGCGGCCGGTGACATTTACGGACCCTCCACTGTCATCGCGGCATTGGATCAGATTGAGCTTTTGGTCGAGGGCGCCCGCGCAGTTCCCCTCTCCGCAAACATCGTCCTCAACAAAGCAGAAATCCTGGACCTGGTGGGTCAGGCACGCGAAGCCCTCCCCGAAGACCTTGTCGCTGCGGACGCCGTTGTGGCTGACGCCGACGCAGTCTTGAACCGGGCGGACAATGTCGCCGAAGCCGCCGTCGCGGAGGCGACGGCTAAGTCCCGCACCCTCCTTGATGAGGCGCGCGACAAGGCCGACACTGTCCTTGCCGAAACCGCTGACGAAGCAGCGCGCAAGGTAGAACGTGCCAATGAAGAGGCGCAGCAGACCCGTACCCGCGCCCAGCAGGAAGCCGAAGCCATCCTGGATGACGCCCGTGCACAGGTTGAGCGCATGGTGTCAACAGACCACATCACGGAGATGGCCCAGCAGCACGGGATTGACATCGTTCAGAAGGCCAAACGTGAAGCCGCGGCTTTACGAAAGGGCGCCCAAGACTACGTATCCAACTCACTGGGCCAAACCGCAACTCTCCTGGAAGAGCTGCTGCGCCGCACCGAAGGTGGCATCAAGGCCCTGGCCGACCGCGAAGAGGTTGACGAACCAGCTAACATCGACTTGGACTGACTTTGCGCCTGCGCGCAGACCGGTAGAAGGCCAAAGCGGCCAATTGGAGTTGAAGTGAGCAACAAAGGCGACTTGGTGCTGTCCTTGCGGGACCAACCTCGAGCGGAGGGCAGCCGCAAGGAACACACCCTTAACTGGACTGTCCCCGAAGGGTGGGACATGGAGGTGCTCAGCCTGCCTGCGGGAACCGTCATCCCGCTTCAGGTTGCGATAACCAGTATTGACGAGGGCGTTTTGGTGGAGGTCGAAGGATCGACCACCCTTGTCGGGCAATGCGTGCGCTGTCTTGAGCCCGCGGTCGTCCCCGTGGAGATTTCCGCGGCGGATGTCTACTTAGAGGCGCCCTCGAAAGGAAAAAGAAGGGCGCGCGGACGTGACGGCGACATTGAGGTCACGGGTGATGAGTTTGATGAAGAACTGGCCATCGACCAGGACACCGTTGACCTAGAGCCCCTGCTGCGCGACGAACTGTTTTCGGATGCTCCACTGCAGCCACTGTGCTCAGAGGACTGCCTTGGGATCTGCGAACACTGCGGGCGCCTCTTCAAAGACTTGGAGCCGGGGCATTCACACCAGTTCATCGACCCACGGTTTGCGGCGCTCGCGGCCCTTCTTGAGGATGGAGGTGGCTCCGATTCCAGTGAGGGCGGGGGGAACCAGGGCTCGCAAACCGGCGCGGACCAGGGGCCAAAAGCCGGTGGGGACCAGGGCTGACGTGGCGAAAAAGCAGCCCAGTGGCGCCGCCAACTCCGACGTTTCAGAGCTACTGGAAGTTTGGGGCGCCCACGTCGACCCCGAACTGCTCATTCTGGCGCTGACACACCGCTCCTTCGCGAATGAGGTCGGGGATCTGCCCAACAATGAGCGCCTGGAGTGGCTTGGCGACTCCGTGCTCTCCATCGTCACAACGGATGAGCTTTACCATCGCTTCCCCGACGTTCCCGAAAGTGAGCTGGCGCGGTTGCGTGCCGCCGTGGTCTCCCAGAAACCGTTGGCTGAGGTTGCGTCCGCTATTGGACTTGGACAGTACGTTCTGCTGGGGGTCGGGGAGAACAAGACGGGTGGGCGCGAAAAGGCCTCCATCCTCTCTGACGTTCTGGAGGCGCTAATTGGCGCCACCTACCTTTCCAGCGGACTGGAGCAAACCCGGAAGGTCCTTCTGAAGCACCTCTCCTCCGTGATGAAACACGCGGGGGACCCGGAGGCAAAAGCCGACTGGAAAACACCTCTTCACAGGTACGTCCGTGACGAAGACCTAGGGGAAATCACCTTCGAAGTTGAGGGCAGCGGCCCCGACCACGACCGTTCTTTCAAGGCGGAAGTCAAAGTCGACGGTCACGCCTGGGGATCCGCAACAAGCGGATCGAAGAAGGCAGCGGAAAACGCGGCGGCGCGCGTCGCCCTTGAGAACCTACGTGCTCGACCAGGCGCCAACGGAGGCGGCGTTGCCCGAACTTCCTGAGGTTGAGACGATCCGGCACGGGCTGGAAAAGCAAGCGCTCAACCACCGCATTCAAGAGGTCTTGGGCACGGGGTCACGCCTGGTGCGCAACAATCCCCAGGGCATGGCGGACCTCCACGCTCACCTTGAAGGCGCCCAGATCACGGCAGTTTCGCGCAGGGGTAAGTTCATGTGGATGGAGCTGGAGGAGTCCGATTTCGCCCTCGTCATCCACCTTGGCATGTCCGGCCAGGTGCGTGTTCGCCGGCGCGCGCCCAAAGAACGGATCGCCCATGAGCATGTCCGCCTGCTCCTTGACAACGGCACCGTGGTTTCGTTCGTGGACCCGCGCACCTTTGGTCACCTCACGATTTCCCAGTTGCACGAGGACGCCACGGGGAGGCTGGTCCCAAAAATCATGCGGGCCGTCGCCCCCGATCCGTTCGAGGACGTGCCTATGGAGGTCTTCACCAACGCCCTCGCCAAAACCCGCCGCCACGTGAAAACCGCGTTACTGGACCAGAGCGTCGTGTCCGGAATCGGTAACATTTATGCTGACGAGGCGTTGTTCCGTGCACGTTTTCACGGCACCGTGCGCGGAGTGGACTTGGAAGAGGAGAGCGCCGCGGCCCTCATCGATGCTGCGCGGCTGGTCATGGGGCGGGCTCTGCGCGCCGGTGGAACGTCGTTTGACGCACTTTATGTCGATACTGAGGGCAATCCGGGCTACTTTGAGCGTTCGTTGCGCGTATACGGCCGGGTGGGACGTCCATGCAGGGACTGTGGAACTTTGATCGAACGTGAGGTCTTGGGTGGTAGGTCACACTTTTTCTGCCCGCGATGTCAACCGTTTCCGCCCTCGGCTGGACGCTGAGCACGGAAAGAAAGCGGCAACTCCGCGTTGGTGGGACTTTTATCCCGTATCATGGACGCGTGACTAATAAGGAAGAGTCGATGCAACCTGTCATTCGTGTGATGATTGTGGACGACCATGAGATCGTGCGCCGCGGTATAGCGGATATTGTTGACCGCGACCCGCGGTTCCAAGTTGTGGCGGAGGCTGGCTCGGTAGAAGACGCGCTCCGACGTGGTGCTTTGGTGGCGCCGGATGTGCTGCTGGTGGACCTGCAGCTTCCCGACGGCACCGGAATCGACGTGATGCGTGGGTTCAAAGCGTTCAATCCGGCTGTGAAGCCGATTGTGCTGACGACGTTTGATGATGATTTGGCGCTATCTGAAGCTCTTGAGGTTGGCGCCCGCGCCTATGTCCTGAAGACGATTCGTGGCAGCGAAATCAACGACATCGTTGCGGCGGTCGCTGAGGGGCGCGTCCTGTTGGATGAAGCCACGGTGACCAGGCGCCGGGCTGAGGCCAATGATCCGACTGCTTCCCTAACGCCTTCGGAGAAGCGTGTGCTGGACCTGATCGGGGATGGCATGTCCAACCGTGAGATCGGGGACCGCCTGGGGATCGCGGAGAAGACCGTGAAGAACCACATCACCTCCCTGCTGGCCAAGATGGGCTTGCAGCGCCGCACGCAGGTGGCGGCATGGGTGGCCTCCCAGCGGTCCGCGCCGTGGCGTCAGGGCAGTTAGGGCTTCTCTTACCCAAGCGGGCTGCGCCACACCAGGGATGTTCCCCGCCCACGCGGGCCCGCACTCATCGCGAATGATCCTCCGTGGGCTTCCGCGCGGCGCAGCATATTTGACAGTCCGGAGTTGCGGTCCCGGCTGGGATCAACGCCCTTGCCGTCATCGACGATGACCACTTCGACCTCGCCCGTCAGGCCACTTCCAAACACGCTGACATGCACCTGAGCCGAATGGGCGCGGGCATGCCGCGCCACGTTAGTTAGCGCCTCCCGCACGATCGCAACGATGTCTTCGCTGAGGGACAGCGGGACCCTGCTCAGCGACTCTTCCCTGAACTTATCCAGGCGCTGAGATCCCGGCTTGAGCACGGCGCCATCCACCTCAAACACCAAAGCCGGCGCGAACCCCAGACTGGTGCGGGCCTTGGAGGCTTCTCTTTCGAGGGCGTCGACCAGCCCCACCTCATCGTCCTCGTCCCTAAGTCTGTATACGATCCGGCGGATCTGGTGCACCGCCTCATCAAGATGATCCATGGCGTCTTTCAGCCCGGCGTCGGTGCGCCGGCGGGATAGCCCGTCCGTCACCTCTGAGCGCAGTTTCTGCAGGAGCATCCCCGTGGCGAACAGGTCCTGGATGCCAAGGTCGTGCAAGTCACGGCTGATTCTCTCCCTCTCCTCAAGGAGGACCGCTAAGTCGTGAGACTGGCGCGAACTGATCAGGTCCAGCGTCAGTGCGCCCTGGCGGACCAGCATCATCCCATCCAACTTGTCATCGTCATCGAAGCCCTCTGTTTCCGCGTCCCGCCTCACGACTAGGCAGCCGAGCAGCATTCCGCCAGTGTGTAGCGGCAGGTAGAGCACGTTGCCGGCGCTCACCGGCTGCCCATCTTCCAGAAGCGTCATGATGGGCGGGGCCACGTCGAAGAAGGTGCCGACCAGGGTGGACGCGGCCTTTCCTTCAGCCAGTTCACAGATCCACGAGCCTCCCACGGATGGCAGGTAGAGCGCCGCATCAGCCGCGCGGCCCGCCTTGAAGGCCTCCTTGACGAACAGTTCTAGGGTGTCGTCACGGTCCTCCGGGTCAGCGCTGGCCAGCGCCCTTGTGAACGACTCCGTCGCGCGACACCAAGGGTTGTGGATGCTCATTTTGTCTCCTGTGTAGCAGCCCAGTGATACGCGGGCAGCGTCGCCATCAGCACCGCGTGGGTCCCGCTGGCCCTAACGTGTGCGGGTTCGCCCGGCGTTTGCCCATGTTCCAGAACGAGGACGAGGTCGGCGTTCTCCAGCCCCGCCAACCTGTGCGTCACCACAATAAGGCCCCTGTTTTCGCCCCGGCCCGCGAAGAGGGCTTCGAGGACGGCGTCGGCTGTTTCGGGGTCAAGGTGCTCTCCGGGTTCGTCTAGCAGCAGAAGGCGGGCAGGGGAGGCAAGCGCACGCGCCAACAGCAGCCGCCTGCGCTCTCCACCAGAGATGGTCGTCGCGCCCACCCCAAGCAGGGTGTGTATCCCGTTGGGCAGGGACGCCAACCAATCACCCAGCCCGACCGTTTGCAGCAGGTCAACCGCCCGTTCTTCGCTCAGGTCACCGCGGGCCACACGCAGGTTTTCATAGACGGTAGTGGCGAAAACGTGGGCATCCTCAGTCGTGAGCGCGACCTGGCGGGTCACCTCATCACGATCCGCGCCCCAAAGCGGCACCCCGTCAAGGGTCGCCTCCCCATTCTTTGGCTCCAGCATGCCAGCCAGCGTGTAGAGGAGAGTGGTTTTACCGATGCCAGATGGGCCAACTATCGCAACGATTTGCCCCGGCTTCAAAGACAGGTTCACGCCGGCCAGCGCGACGTCGCGGCCCGGCCACCCGACTGAAAGGTCATCTGCGAGGATCTCCGGTTTATCAACGTGTGGGACCGCATGGGATGCGGTTTTCTCCGTTTGAGCAGGTCCCAATAGATCCACAATGCGCTCCGCGGCGCGTGCGGAACGGATGAGTTGCACGGCGGCTGGCCCCAGGTCGGCGGTCCCCTCAAATGCAGTCAGCGGCGTGAGCACCAGAACAGCCAGCGCGACCGCAGCAACCAGTCCGGCATTGGTTTCCGGGATGGCCACGATCAACATGACGACCACCGTTGCACCCATCGCGAATTGGTCGAGGGCGGCCGCAAACGCGGCGGGGCGCGCAGACATTCCACGCGCCTTGTCAAGCCTGCGCGACGTCGCCTGAAGCCTCTTGTACGTGCCGTCTAGGTCTTGGGAAACGGCCTGCTCGTCGGCTGACTCCAGCAGCCCTAGCGTCGTGACGGACAACTGTTGGCGCGCCGCCTGCTCTTCCTTCTCTGCCACGCGGGCCGCCCTCGACATCAAAAGAGGGGCGAGGACGCCGGACACTATCATTCCCACCGCCAAAACAATCGCGGCCGGGACCGACAGGAAAGCGAACCCGATGACGGTGCCTACGCCGACAATTGCGGCGACCCCGAATGGGAAGAGTGACTTCACGACGAAATCCCCTACGGCGTCGATATCGGCGCCAATGCGTGCCAGAAGATCACCGCGTTGGATTGCCGCCACGCGATCAATGGGGCCATCGCTGAGGCCGTCGTAGACGCTGAGTCTTAGGGAATCCATGCCCTCTAAGGCGACCTTGTGGCTGGCTAAACGCTGCATGTAGCGTAGGAGTGCGCGCATGATTCCAAACATCCGCACGGACGTCGCGGCGACCGAAAGGTAGAGGACCGGAGGCATTTGGGATGCGCGGGCGATCAGCCAGGCGGAGACGGCGGCTAGGCCGATTGCGGATCCCAGGCCTGCGACCCCGTACAGCAGCGAAATGGCCATTCCGCCCGGCTTGAGGCCGAGCATCTTGAAGACCCTCTGCAGCGCCTTTCTTTCACTGGGTGTGAGGAACCAGGTCATGGCTTCACCTCCAACTCCACGTCAGGATTGTCGCTAACTGCGCGTAGCGAGGATGGATCCAGCAGTTCCGGCAGGGACCCGGAGAGGTCCATGAGTTCGTGCTCATCAAGGAGTTGGGGGAAATCCTCAATGTCCTTAGCGCTGGCGGGCGCGGTGTTGACTTCTATCACGGTGTCGGCGGCTTTCACCACGGCGTTGCGGTGTGCGATGACCAGGACCGTTGAGCCAGATTGGGTCAGGTTTTCGAGGACGGAAACCACCTGGTTCTCACTGACTGCGTCAAGGTGAGCGGTTGGTTCATCCAGGATAAGGAGGCCCGGGCGGCGCACCAGTGTGCGGGTGAGAGCCAGACGCTGCCGCTGGCCCACCGAGAGTCCGACCCCACCGAACCCGATCGTGGTGTTCCACCCCTGTGGCAGCGTGGCGACCACGTCGTTGAACCCTGTCGCTTTGGCGGCGGCCAACACCTCTGCGGGGATGACTTGGGCACGGGCCTGCGTGGCTTCGTCCGCCCGCGCCGCTTCATCCGGTTGCGTGGCGCCTGTCGCCGCCCCGCCCTCGACACGAGCGGAGCGGTCAGATGCGCTCGCCTGTCCGTCGTCCTCGTCGTTGTGGCCAAGAACGTTGGACAGGACTGTTCCCGGGATTATCGTGGGGTGCTGCGGGATCCAGGAGATGTGCTCCCACCAGGACTTCGGGCGGAACTGGCTGACACTCACGTATTTTCCGTCCTCGTCCTGGGCCGTGATCATGCCGCGAGTAGCGCCCTCGAAACCAAGAAGAACTTGCACAGTCGTGGACTTCCCCGCGCCGGAGGCACCGACAAGCACGGTCAGTTTGCTGGGCTCGATGGTCCCGTTCAGGTCGTGCGGAGCCCAGGCGCCGCGGGCTGCAACCGACAGATTCTCAATGCGAATCGGGGTCTGACCTGCGGGGGAGGGCACCAGGTCTCCACGCGGAGCTTCGGGTTCCTCCAGAATCGCGAAGCACTCCTCAGCCGCAGCGACGCCGTTAGTGGACGCGTGGAACTGGGCGCCAACTTGGCGTAGTGGCTCAAAAACCTCCGGCGCCAGCATGATGATGACGAGGCCGACTGACAGCGGCACCTCACCCGTAACCATTCGCATGCCGACCTGGACCGCGACCAGTGCCACCGAAAGCGTGGCAAGGAACTCCAATACGCCGCCCGATAGGAAAGCCACGCGCAAGGTCTGCATGGTCGTGTGGGTGTTTTGTTTGGAGAGTCGGATCAGGTGCTCACGCGGGCCCTTCTCACGGCCAAGAGCCCTGAGAGTTGGCAGACCTGTGAGCAGATCCAGAAGTTGGGCGCCTAACCGCTCCATAGCGATCAGCTTCTTCTGGGAGAAACCCTGGGTCATTTTGCCGACCAAGACCATAAAGAGCGGGATCAGCGGAATGACGATGAGCGCGATCAGTGCCGACCAGAAGTCTAGGAAAAGAATGGATGCAAGCGCTAGGGGAGTTACGGTCATGACCAACAGCAGTTGGGGGAGGAACTTGACGAAGTAGGGTTCTAGGTCGTCAAGGCCGCGCGTGAGCAGTGTTGCCGTTTCGGTGGCGTGACGTGCGCGCCAGCGTGGCCCTAAACGCACCGCTTTGCGTGTCACTTCTGTTCGTAGTTGGTCGATGGCTTGATCTGCGGCGCGGTGTGCGCGGGCCTCGCGGAAGTAGATGGTCAGCGCACGGAGTGTAACGACCACAGCCAGCAGCCCAATTGTTGGGAGCACGCTTTGAAGCGAGGCGCCCCGGGTAACGACTGGACTCACCGAGTAGGAGATCAGGAAAGCTTGCGCAATGACTAAGGCTGCGGTCAGCAAACCAAGGGCGGCGATCTCCACGATGAATCGGCGGGTCGACTTCGCGTACTTGAGTAGACGCGGATCAAGCGGTTTCATTGCTCCATTGTCCCAGAACCTGGCTAAATGCGGGTTGGCGGAGTTTGTGGCTGGAATTCTAGGTGAGGAATTCGTGATCGGCCTTTGATTTGGTTGGATCCCCGGCAGTGAAATCCCCGGCTGGCACGTGGCCTGCTTTTGAACCCGTGGCTGGCACGTGGTCTGCTTTTGAACCCGTGGCTGGCACGTGGTCTGCTTTCGAACCCGTGGCTGGCACGTGGTCTGCTTTCGAACCAGTGGCCGACTGTCGAACTTCTGGTCTGCTTTCGAACCTCTGTCTGGCACGTGGCCGGCTTTCGAACCAGTGGCCGACTCTCGAACTTCTGGTCTGCTTTCGAATTCGTTTCTGGAACGCGGAAGCGGCCTGGCCCTATCTATCGAAGGTTGTGGTCGACTATCGATCGTTGTGCCCGGGAACAACGTTCGATAGTTAGCCACAACCTTCGATAGTCCGCGAGTGCCGCAAGACGAACCCTCGTTTTGCGTCTATTGCACGTGCTCGCGCAAGCCATCTTGGGGGTTCGCGTGCCATCTTGGCGATTTCTGTTGTCGGTCGTGTGCTGCCGGCTGTGTGCGCGGCG
>CAZTTD010000017.1:15438-35642 GCA_964616925.1 uncultured Actinomyces sp. | reverse complement strand
TCAAGGTGGTGGGGAACCACGCACCGTTGGCTCCATTTCTCGCCTGTTATGGGAAGTACTCGAGATGGCTTATGAACGCATCGGGTTTAGCGTGATCAAGGACGATGCGTTCAAGCAGTTGGTGTTCGCCCGTATCGTTGAGCCAACCACGAAGGCTGACACGCCCCGAGTGATTGAGCAGTTAGGGGTTAAATCCTTCTCGGTGCCAACTTTTCATCGTTGTTTGAAACGTGTTGTTGAGCGGGATTATCAAGACAAGGTATGTCGAGTATCTTTCGATTTCGCTACCCGCAGGGGGCGTCTTGCGTTGGCTCTGTTCGATACCACCGAACCCGCCGTGCGCCTTTCAACGCAACGGGCTCTCCACGAGGGTGATGCCGGTTAAGCTGTGAGTGCCAGATCGTAAGGGGAGGGGATACGTGCTCCGCGATACCAGTAACGCGTGATGCGTACTTTTGTGGGATCGAAGAGCACTACTCCCGCAGCGGTGATGGTGTTCCAGCTTCCATCGGGTCGCCGAAGCCATCGTTTGACGCCTTTCCACCCCCAGCGGTGTTGCGCTCGCTGCCAGGCAACGAATCTTCGCCAGGTGAAATACCTGAGGAAGGAGAAACGTCGCCCGGCTAGCGCGTGCCGGAAATAGTATGTCCAGCCACGCAACACCGCGTTGACCTCTTTGATCACTTCCGCCAACGGCCTAGGAGACCGGCGAGGAATGAGAGCGCGAATGGTTTGTTTGATCCTCCTAAACGCTTTATCAGCGATGAAAGTCATGCAGAACCATTTCCCGCCTCCTCGTCGTTGCTTCCACTGGATGTGGAAGCCGAGGAAATCAATCCCCTTGCGCAGGTGCGTGGTCCGGGTCTTTGATTCAGAAATCGTTAACCCGACCGTCGCTAGTACCTGAGCGGCGTGTTCCTTTAAAGCAGTCGCATCATCTTCACTGCCGTTGGTGAGAATGACGAAATCGTCCGCGTAACGCACGATCCGCCAGTTCGCCTTCCTGTGGTAACGGCGTTTAGCGCGAGCAGCCTGGGTGGACTGCGCACCGCCGTTGCTCCAGGGGGCCATTATCGCTTCGTCCAGCACAGACAAAGCGATATTCGCCAGTAGTGGGGAGATGATGCCACCTTGCGGAGTTCCTTCCCTGGTGGTGGCCTCTTGGCCGAGTTCATCAAGAACTCCAGCCTTGAGGAACGCCCGCACCAGCGCCACAGCCTGTTTATCCTTGATTCTCCTACGCACTAACGCCAGTAACGCGGTGTGGTCGATATGATCGAAACATCCCTCGATGTCCGCATCAACAACCCACCGGTACCCACGGCTGGCATAGTAGTGAATCTCAGCGACCGCGTCATGCGCTCGCCGCTTTGGCCTAAACCCATAAGAAACCGGCAGAAAGTCGGCCTCAAAGATTGGTTCCAGGACCATCTTCAACGATTGCTGCACGACCCTGTCCGCGACCGTGGGTATCCCCAACGGACGCGCTTTCCCACCAGGTTTTGGGATCAATACCCGCCTGACCGGGCTGGGCCGGTACGTGCCATCATTCAAACTCGCGGCAAGTCCCGCAAGGAACTCTCCAACCACGCCCCGCGAAGAGAGTTGACGTACTGTCACGCCATCCACTCCCGCGGTACGGGCCCCTTTATTGCTTACCACTTGTCCCCAGGCCACCATCAGGTAATCCGGGTGTGACACCAAATTGAACAAGTCACCAAACCGTGTCTCACGATCAGCTCTTGCCCACCGGTGATACTTAGCCTGTGTCCGTGCTACCCAATCATGGATGCTATTCATCCGCGCTGGAGCATCAGAGTTCACTAATGCGTCTGACACCATCACAGCACCTCCTATCCATCCTCGCTGCCGCCCTTCCCCATGTGACCGGCTTTCCCGGACTCGCAGTACTACAGCGGCTCCGCCAGCACCACCGCCGCTCAACCGACGACGCGCTCAACCCAACCCGGTCGCGCTGGATACGCAACCGGTGGGTAGGCGATAGTGCCTTCCCATGTTCACTCGTTGTTCACTCATCGAAGGAGGCACCCAGCTATCTGCCTGCGGCCCCACCAGCAGCTACTGCCGTAGTCATTCACCACTGGCCCCAACCCGGGATCGTTACTCCACCCCGAGAAGGCCCACCCGCCAAACACCACAACGGATAGCTCACCACGCCCGCCCCACATCCATCGGGTTCTAGGACGGTAGTACGTCAAGACAGGTACTCACACTGGTTCCTCGCGTATACCTCTTCGACAACGCTCGCCGCACCCACGCCATCCGATAGTGCTGACGCGTCACGGCTTTGTCAGGGCTGCTCCCACCCTCCCAGTCGTCTCCCTGGTCAGGCTGCCCCCAGCTTCAAACTCCTGCCACGGCAGGAAATAAGGTAAAGGTCTCTCACCCCCACTCAAACAACAAGCGCCTCATGGCGCACTGTGACGTCATACAGTAGCAGCGCTAGCCCTGAGGTTTTCAGGGAATAGTGGAAACACGCTTTGGTGACTAAGTCCCGGTAGCCATCGCGTCCGCATCGTTTTAAAGCGGCAACGAAAGTGTTGCGGTGAACCGGTGTGAGTCCAAGTTCTTCAATGACTCTGCGGCTATCAACCATTGAGGTTGGCTCTACTAGGCGGGCAAGGACTAGTTGGAAGAACGCTTCATCTTTTACCACGTCAAACCCGAGAGTGTCCCACGCCCCGCGGATCACATCCACCAACAACCGTGCGTGGCTGAATTCCACCACGGCTTGTCCCACAGCTGGTTCGTTATCTAACCCTAGGTCTAGCTCTTGTTGACCGGTATAAAGTTTCTTTCGGCCTGCCATCACTGCTAGCTCCCCAGCAGTGTGAGCGGACCCTAAATGTTCGATGACCCGGTTCTGGCGGTCCACTTTCTCAACGATTTGGACAGCTGTCGCACCAGAAGCGGTCTTCACTTTCCGAAGCTTAGGTGGCACACCCCAATCATAAAGCCCCCCATTTAGTGTCCCCTACGCCAACCCCAAACCCACCCCCACCAGCACAAACATGGCCCCAAACGCATGAGCCCGCCCCCTCAAACTCAGCCTGAATGGCTTCGTCGGAAGGGGCGGGCCTCTGTGTACCTAACCGAGGGGCAATCAGTTCCTACGGTTCGAAACGTTCAACACGCGCAGAGCATTGAATATCCTTTGTCGTCACTGGAGCCTGCGCTTCCCAGGTGAGGGTCTCACCCGGCTCCACCGATTCGATATCAACCTGAACCAGGCCCTGGGTGTCACGACCCTCATTGAAAGCAATGTAGAGCCGGTAACTCTGGTTCGCATCCGTCGGATTGGTTACCGTACCTTCCGCCAACGACTGGTTGTTTTTCGATTCGCAGAGAGTTATCTCTGCATCCTCAGACGCGCCCACGAAGCCTTCCACTGAACCTTGCTGGTCAGTCACGCTCACGTAACTGCCTTGGTTGGCTTGTTCTGCATCGCCTGAGGCGGCCTCGTCGGCCGCTCCGCCCGCGCACGAAGAAAGGGCAAGAGCGACCAACGGGGTTAGCAGCAGACCAAACGGTCGCGCCACTCTTTTTCTCACGCGTTCTGCTCCCGTCGACGAGTAATCAGGACTGCACCACCGCCAAGACCAATGATGGCGAGGGCGAACAGGACGATCGATGCAACCTCTGCACCAGTCTTGGGTAGTGTACCGCCCGGAGTTACCGGAGCAGGCGGCGCAGTTTTGATCGTCACCTGGTCGTCGTCCGTGACTTTCGCGCCACCAACCGGATCGTCACCAAGTGGCGCGAATCCGGAGACAGACGCGTCGTTCACGACCTTGCCCGCGTTGATGTCGGCAGCAGTCAGCGTGTAGGTCGCCGTAGCGTTCACAGACTGACCCGGGGCCAACACGCCCTCGTCACCCGGCCACTGGTACGTGATCTTCGACAGGCCCGGAAGCTTGTCTGTGATCACCACGCCGGAAAGCGTGACGTTGCCAGTGTTCGTTGCGGTGAACGTGTAGTTGACCTTGTCGCCAACCCCAGCCTTACCGGTAGCATCCCCCTTCTTCACCAACTCGATAGAAGGATCGGCAGGCAGTGGTGTCTCAACGGTGTCGTCATCCGTTACGGGCTCCTGCGGGATACCTTCACCCTCAGGATCCTCAGGATCGTACGCGTTGGGCGGAGTGCCTTCTGCTGTCGCGGTGTTTTCCACCAAGCCAGCGTCGACATCTGCCTGCGTCAACGTGTACTTAGCAGTCGCTGTCACAGACTCACCCGGAGCCAACACACCCGCTGCACCAGGCCAGTCGCCATAGCTAATGGCGGACAGTCCAGGCATTGGGTCCGTGATCGTCACACCCGTAAGCGTGACGTTTCCGGTGTTGGTTGCGGTGAATGTGTAGTCGACAAGGTCGCCCGCGACGGCTTCTCCAGCCAGCTCACTGGTCTTCACCAGTGTGATGGAGGGATCGGCAGGAACGAGGACGATTTCTTCGTCTTCCACCGGTGGGATCGGGCCTGGAGGCTCTTCACCCGGAATAGTCGGAGGAGTACCCGTTGCGGTTGCAACGTTATCCACGTGGCCAGCGTCAACGTCCTCCTGGGTGAGCACGTAGGTGGCGGTTGCCACTACGGACTGTCCAGGGGCGAGGACGCCCGCGGCACCTGGCCAGGCGAAGTCAAGGTCCGATAGGCCCTCAAGCTCATCCTCGATGGTTACGTCGCTTAGCGTGACGTTGCCGATGTTGGTAGCGGTGAACGTGTAAGTAACCAAGTCACCAACACCTGCACCATCCTCAACAGAACCAGACTTCACCAACTGCAAAGCAGGCCCATGAGGAGTCGGCACAAACTCCGGATCCTCATCCGTTACCGGCTCCTGGGGAATACCCGGACCAGTTGGATCCTCAGGATCAAACGCATTAGGCGGAGTACCCTCACCAGTAGCAACATTCACCACACCACCAGCATCAACATCAGCCTGCGTCAAGGTGTGACTAGCAGTCGCAGTAACAGACTCACCCGGAGCCAACACACCATCCACACCAGGCCACACACCATAAGAAATGGCAGACAACCCCGGTAGCGGATCAGAAATAACAACACCCGAAAGCGTCACATTACCCGTGTTAGTAGCCGTAAACGTATAAGACACAGTCTCACCCGCAACAGCCGCACCATCCAACAAACCAGACTTCACAACAGAAATCGAAGGATCTGGTTCACCTACTACGGTTACGTCGTCCTCGTCCCCAACGGGTTCCACTGGATCATCGGGGTTATTTGGATCAGCCGGGGGCTGGCCTGTAACAGCGGCTGCGTTCGTAACGAAGCCCTTGTCCAGGTGTTCCTGGGTGATCGTCAGCGTTGCGGTTGCCGTTGCGGACTCACCAACAGCCAACACACCCTCCACTCCAGGCCACGTAACGGTGATAGCGGAAAGCCCCGGAAGAGCATCCGTAAGGGTTACGTCGGTCAACGCAACGTTGCCGGTGTTCTCAACAACAAACGTGTACTCAATTTCGTCACCAACCGCGTTATAAGAGTCGACATCAGCAGTCTTCACAAGGGAGATACTGGGATCAGGCAAAACCAGAACCTGGTTGTCGTCGGTGTCCTCTACAGTCTTCGGCTATCCACCGGGCACCGATGAGCCTGTTGGCGTCGTGCCGTACGCGGTTGCCTCATTGTCCACCTTGCCCGCGACAATGTCGCCCGCGGTCAAAGCGTACGTTGCCGTAGCAGTGATGGACTCGCCAACTGCCAGCTCGCCCTCGTTCGCAACTCCTGTCCAGTCATACGTGATGGACGACAGTCCCGGAAGCGCGTCTTGAACGTTGACGTTCTTGAGCAGGACGTTACCGGTGTTCGTAATCGTGAACGTGTACGCGATTTCCGTGCCCGGCATAGTCGGGGTAACCGACGTGTCCAGGACGCCTGTCTTCACAAGGTCGATAACTGGGTTGAGGTTGACCGGGAGGATTTCCTCATCACTGTCGGTGACCGGATCCGCAGGAACCTTCTCCGACTCTGGATCGTTCGGGTCTTCGCGAACATCCGGAGGGGTACCATGCGCGGTTGCGACGTTCACAACCTGCTCAGCATCGATATCTGCCTGCGTAATGGCGTATACCGACGTTGCCGTCACGGACTCTCCGGGGGCAAGGACGCGGTCCGCACCAGGCCATGGCCCAAACGTCAAGTCGGCACCAGAAGCGGACAGTTTCGGATCAGAAATCCCGACATCCGTCAGCGTTACAGTGCCCGTATTAGTCACCGTGAAAGTGTAGGTAGCAAGGTCGCCAGGCGCCGATGCTTCCGTAATATCCAGCACGCCAGTCTTCTCGATCTGGATCGACGGCACCGCAGTGACCGCTAGGAACTCCGTGTCAGTCGCAGTTACCGGGGCCGACGGGACTAGGTCTCCGTTGGCATTAAGCCTGTCTGGAGGCATGCCCAGCACAGTTGCAGTGTTCACGACACCACCCGCATCCACGTCCGCCTGCGTTAGCGCGTAGGTCGCGGTTGCGTTGGCCGCCTCACCCGGCTTCAACACATTGGGAGCCCCGGGCCAGTCGGAGTATGTAATGGCCGTCAGCCCCGGCATCGCATCGGTGATTGCGACACCGTTGAGCGTGGTGTTCCCATTGTTCTCCAGTCTGAAGTTGTAGGTGACGATGGAGCCCACGCCATAATCGCCAGCCACCACCGTCTTGGTGAGCTTGATTGACGGGTCGAGGACGAAATCCGCCCTCGCACTATCCCCAGACACCACCACCGTGCCCGTCGGCGATGTGCCCTTCGCGGTTGCGGTATTCAGAAGAGCGCCCGCATCGAACTGGGCTTGTGTGAGCGTAAGACTGGCAGTGGCCGTGACAGACTCTCCTGGTGCGAGGGCGCCCGCGGTGCCCGGCCAACTCCCGTAGGTCACGGATGATAGCCCGCTCAACAGATCCTCCACCGTCACATCAGTCAGCGGCAAACCACCAGAGTTCTCAACATCAAACTGGTATTCAACGGTGTCCCCCACAGTGAACGTTTCGCCCTCGCCAGTCCCGCCACCCGTGATGTTCTTCGTCAAGGAGATTGCCGGCTGCTTTAGGGTGTTCGTAATGGTGCAAACTACGTCAGTGCCTTGGACGTTAGTGGGAATGGCAATGTTCCATTGTGGGGCCTCGCCGGTCGCGGCAACATTTGTGCCGGTCACGTAGTCGTGGCAGCCAATCGACATGTCATACATGGAGAGGTCGGTTGTGCCTGCAGCGGCTTCAGAGACCGTATAGACAGTGTTCTGGTTGACGAACTCAGGGCCAACACGCTCAGTCTGCAGCCCAGACGCGGATCCGGTGGTCGCGATGGTCCTGATATCGTCGTTGAGGTGTCCACCGGTGATGTTTAGGGTGAATTGGTCACCCGGGAACGCTCTGTCGCCGTCAATGTGCTTCTGCACGGTGAGGGTGTTCGGGAAGGAACAGCTTCCCATGTCCGTATTTCCAGCGCCGGTGTCAAAGGCTTCGCTAACCTCTGTGATCGGGTCAAACTTGTGGACGCTGCCTCCAGTCGTCATGTACACGCGGCCGTAGTTGCCGAACGCGAGGCCATTGCCGTCCGTGACGGTAGACAGGTTGGCGACCAATGTGGTTGTCACCTCCACGTCACCCGCCACTTCTGGGATTGGCTTATCCACTGCGTAAATGTTGCCTCCCGCTGAGAACATCAGCGTGCCGCTGGCCGTGAACGCCATGTCTCCGTTGACTCCGGCTGTTCCAACGACCTCGCCAACCTTAAATCTTTCGCCCGCCGGGGTCATAGCACCTATCCAGATCGGTCCCCCGGAAGTGCCCGAGTCGCTGGCGTAATAGTAGATGCCTGTGACTGGGTTGACCGCGCCACGATTCATGATCGACGGAGCGCCGTCAGGGCCGTCGTAAAGCTCTTTCACCCCGGTTTGAGTATCGAGGACGACGATCCGGTCCTTTTGTCTGGAGGCGTAGTTCTCAACGGTGTACACGTAGCGCCCGTCACGGCTGATACCCAAACCGTTGTCTTGCTGTGATGTCGCAACTGCGGGTTCGGCCAACTGATTAGTCACGCCATCCAAGAGGTAGATATTTGGCGACTTTTGCACATATACCTGGCCTGCGCATTCCAATGCTTCCCCTGCAGCCATAGGCATGATGGACGAGGCGGCAATCTCTGCCACTTCCTCTTCCATGGGTCCCATGGGCGCTGGCGCCTCGTCTGCGACGGGCGCGGCAGCATCCGTTACTAAGGTCCCAGATCCGGCGTCGTCGCCAAGCGCTGTCTCGGAGAGTTCCGTTGCTCTTAAGTCCCCCGGATCAGTCTCTGAAATCTCCGTCACTGCGAGGTCCACCGGAGGTGCTTCTGTTGCATATACGGCGGTGGCACCCGCAAACGTCGTTGTACCAGCAAAGATCACCGTGGCAAGCGCCGCCAGTCCCCTTCTACTACGTGCTTTTCCATCCACCGACGGTGCCATGGTGCTCCTAAATCCGGTTGCCTCATCCGTCCCGCACCAACAGTGGCAACGGAGGCGAGTGTCCTGAGTCCGATTACCTTATCGCCGCACCAAAATCTGGGCAGGCAAACGAAGAAAGAGCAACGAATTGGCGATGGGTCAAGGGCAACGGTGTCCGCCCAGCGCTTCCAATCAAATTCTTCCAATATGTGAGACGATCACAGTATCCACGTCACTTTTTGACGATTTCGACTTGCGTCTTTGGCTTGTGTCTTTGCCGGCCGCATTCCGCCCTCGCCCCTGCGATTAGGGCTTCAGAGTTAGATCGCCGTTGTCGCAGGCAGGCAACTGGGAGCAACATGGGACACCCAGGCAGTCAACCAACCCAGGCAGGCAACCAACAGCACCACCTACAGCCAATTTCGTGAAGCGACGATAATCCACCCGCACCGTAGCGCCATTGCGCGTGTCAGAATGTACGGTATGTCTTCACTAGCGAGGGCGCTCCTCTACAAGCGCGTATTCGCGGACGACCCAACAGTTTCTCTACTTCGCGCAAAGACGGGTCCGCTGATTGCAGGGATTCTGGAGGAGCATCTGGGCAATCCTGGTACGCGCCTAGATACGGAAGAGTTGCACGAACTCATGGAAAGCGACCTTCTGGAACTTCGCGATGAGTTCGATTTGGGCTCCACAACTGCCAAAGGGTACTGCGACCAGTGGCGCGAAGCCGGGTACATCCTGCGCCGTCCATCAACATCGAGTCGTGGGGAAACATATGAGCTGTCAACCGCAGGAAGTGAAGCGTTGCAGTTCCTTGCATCCCTACAAAGGCCGCACACGACTGCGACGGAATCCCGTCTGGTAAGCCTCATGGCTGCGATACGTCAACTGACCATCGACACCGACCCAGATACCGGGCGGCGGGTCGAAGCACTGGAGGCTGAACGCGCACGTATAGAGGACCAGATCGCCCGCATCCGGGCGGGCGAGGTCGCTGTGCTTGATGACCGACGCGCGCTGGAACGTGCCGAAGACATCCTTTCGCAATCCAGTGCTCTGCCAACCGACTTCGCGCGCGTTCGGGAGCGTTTCGAAGCGCTGAACCATGAGCTGCGCGCCAGCCTTGTTGCGTCAGATGAGCTGCCCAGCACCGTGCTAGATGACGTGTTTCGCGGCGTCGACCTCATTGAGTCTTCGGACGAGGGACAGACGTTCGCGGCCTTTTCCGCCCTCGTTCGTAATCCGGAACAGTCCGCCGTTCTGGAGGGCGACTTGGCGGATCTTCTGGGCCGCGATTTCATCGATTTCTTGACGCTTGAGCAACGCGCGACGCTTCGCGGGCTACGTCGGGAAATGGTTGCGGGGAGCCGGGAGGTTCAGCAGGTCCTGACTGATTTCGCGCGGGGCCTGCGCAGGTATGTGTACTCCAGGGAGTTCCGGCGCGACCGCGTGTTGCAGGGACGTCTGACGGAGGCGCTGGGAGCGGCGATTGACGCGGCGGGCGCGGTGCGCGCGTACACGGTTGTCGGAGAGCCGTTCGAATTTCCGTATATGCAGATGACCAGTTTTGGGTCCCTAACGCTTCATGACCCCTCTGATTTTGACGCGGGTGAACCGTTGGAGGAGGAAGAGCCCGGGGCAGCCGACCTCGCAGGACTTCTTGAGAAGGCGCGCGAAACGGAGATCGACTTTGAGGAGTTGCGCGCGAACGTGACGGATATTTTCGAGGACGATCCGCTGTTGTCGGAGGTGTCGGTCAGTATGGTGTTGGAGCGTTTTCCAGCCACCCAAGGCGTAGCCAGCGTGGTGGGTTTGGTGGCGCTTGCGACGACATACGGAAGGACGGTGCCGGATTCCATGGAGGTTCTGTCGTGGCAGGGGTTGGACGGAACTGACCGCCAGGCTCTGGTGAAGCAGCAGGTGTTCACGCGTCCTCGATGGACGGAATATATAGAGAGCGGTGTGGTGGGTCGCAGAGTGGGTGAAGTACGTGGATGAGGCATCGGCGGAGGTGGAAGCGGATGAGGAGTCCTTGGTTGAGGAACTGTGGCCCGGGGACCGTGGAACACTCCAGGAACAGTCCCGGCGGGCGCTGCTGGCGTTGATTAAAGGGCCGTACCTGTCCGGGCGCAACAGTCCGCGTCTGTGGACGGCGTTGGTGGCGGATACGGATGCGATTCGCTCCCGACTCAATGATGTGTTCCTTGACTTGGTGATGGACCCACTTGAGGAGTTTGCGTATACGGTTCGGCCGCGGAATGCTGATGGTGAGATCCCCAGCGCGCTGCGTGCGGAGAAAATGTCATTCATTGACACTGCGATGCTCCTGGTAATGCGGCAGTTGACGCTGTCCGCGGCCCCGGGTGAACGGCTCATTGTGGGGAAGGATGAGCTTTCCGATGCGCTTTCTATATATCGGACCTCCGATGCTGTGACTTTCCAGAAGAACGTGAATGCGGCGTGGACACGCATGCACCGGAAATATCGACTGCTGCATACCGTGGGAACAGACAGGTCGGAGATCTCCCCCATGGTGCGCCACCTGGTGGGTGAGGACCGCGTGAAGGCGCTCACGGCCGCGTATCAAGCTCTGGCGGCTCCAGAGGGCGGGGAGGATGAGGATGAGTGATCAGGCGCTGTTCGGCGCAGCCAGTCTGGGTTCGCCATCCGAACATCCGCAGTGGCGGTTGCAGGAAGTCCAGGTTGCGAACTGGGGGACTTTCGACGGGCAGATTTACCGCGTACCTGTGGCCAGAAGTGGGCACTTGATCACAGGCTCTTCGGGCTCGGGGAAATCAACGCTCCTGGATGCCATCGCAGCGGTTCTGACACCGGATAAGTGGCTTCGTTTCAACGCGGCAGCGCAAGGTTTGGGTCCGCGCGCTGACCAGAGGTCGACTGTTAGCTACGTTCGCGGTGCCTGGCAACGCCAAGCCGACGCGGATGAAGACCGGATAGTTACGCAGTACCTACGGCCCAAGGCGACTTGGAGCGGGGTGCTTCTGCAATACGGGAATGGGAAAGGGAAAACGGTCAGCCTGGCGCGTCTCTTCTTCGCGAAAGGCACGGGGACAGGAGCGGATGACGTTAGTAGTCTGCGGTTCCTTGACCAACGCGCCGTGGAGTTGGCGGATCTGCAGGATTTTGCGCGGGCCGGATTGCAGACACGGCGTATCAAGGAAGCCTTTCCAAAGGCCACCGTCACGCCTATAGGCACGCACGCCGCCTTCTTTGCGCGTCTGCGCACCGTCTTTGGTATCAGGAACGACGGTGCGCTTAGCCTGCTGCATAAGACGCAGTCAACAAAGAACCTTGGAAGCTTGGATCAGTTGTTCCGCGAATACATGCTGGATACTCCGGAGACGTTCAGGGTGGCCGACAATGCGATCGCGCAGTTCGGGGAGCTGTCGGACGCACACGACCACGTAGTTGAGTTGCGCAAGCAAAGGGACCTGCTGAAGCTACTGCGCGACGCTTCGGCAGACTACGAAAAAGCAACGGTAGAGCTGGAGCGGGCGGGCCTTCTCTCTCAAAACGTGCAGCCCTTTAGGGCGCAACTTGAGCTTGACCTCAAAGAAAGCGAACTGGCCTCAATCACTCAAAAAGCAAATGGGCTAAAGGAGTCTGCGATCCTTGCTGATTCCGCCTATGCGGAGGCATCGGAGCGTAGGGACTCCGCTTACAAAGCATCCGTGGACAGCGGGGCTTCCGTTGCGACTCAGGCTAAGGAGCGTTTGGACGACGCGATAGAGGATCAGAAGCGCATTGAGAACCAGTGGGAAAGGTTCCGTGACCTCCTTGGTGAGGCCGGGATTACGCACACACCGGTTTCTGCAACGGAATTCCTTGAATTGCGCGCCCAGGTCGACCACACACTGCAATCTGCGGAGGAGCCCAAGGGGGCGACCCACGCTGAGCTGGAGCGGCTGACGTCTGCACGGAAACTTGATGAGAAGTTGGAGGCGGAGCTCAACTCTCTTCTCCGAAGCCGATCAGCCGTGCCAGAGCGTCTCCAACTGATCCGTGCACGACTGGCGGAACACTTGGGCGTGCCGCCCTCGGCCATACCCTTCACGGCCGAAATGATAGAGGTCAAACCGCAGTACGAAGACTGGACGGGTGCCATTGAACGGGTTGTGCGCCCACTGGCCCTAACCCTGCTTGTGCGCAGCAGGAACCTCAGCGCAGTGCGCAGGTGGGTGGACGCCAACAATCTGGGGGCGCGCCTTGTCTATGAGGAAGTGACTGAAGGACCCCACAACGTGTTGCCTTCATCCTCAGAGCTGTCCCTTGTCAACCGTGTAGAGGTTGCGGGCGGACCGTTCCAAGACTGGGTGGAAGCGGTCCTGTCGGAGCGCTTCGACTACGCGTGTGTGGACTCTGCAGACGATCTGGGCCGGTACAAGCGGAGCGTGACGATAAACGGGCAAATCCGGCAGTCTTCCACCCGTTACCTGAAGGACGACAGGCATGCGGTTTCCAACCGCAGTCATTGGTTGCTGGGCAACACTGAGGCAAAAATGGAGTCCCTGGTTGCGGACCGCAAGCGGGCCCGGGAGGAACTGGAGCGCGCCCAAGAAGTAGTCGCGCTGGCTGACCAAAGACTGCGTCAACAGCTAACGCAGGCCGCCACGCTGAGGTTCGTGCGCTCCTATGAATGGAGTGAAGTCGATGTTCAGGGGGCTGCTCAGAAAGTGGCATCCCGCAGGAAGCGCTTGGAAGAGCTCCTGGCCCCCGATGCGGAACTGCAGTCTCTCCTAAACGCACTGGCTGTCGCTGAGGAAGAGCTGGGGCGGGCACTGAAGATGCGAACGGAGATCCAGGCCGAGCTTGGGGCGTTAGAAATGCGCCGCAGAGAGCTGGATAACGCCCTTGAGCATATGCAGTCCGTGCGCGAATCCTCTATGGGTGAGGACGTTAGGCAGGAGTTACACAGGCGTTTCCACATGAGGCGTCGAACCCTGAATGAGGCGGCACTGTCAGGTGAGACGCAGCGGGTTGCAGCGGAGCTGCGCCGCGAAGAGACTGCGGCCCAGGAACGCACGCGCACGGCGGCCGAAGAGATCTCACAGGTTGCCACCCGGTTTAAGGAAAGGTGGCCGGGGGCGGCATCTTCTCTGACTGCCAGCGTGGAGGATCGGGGGAGCTTCCTTGAGATCTATGACGACATCGTTGCCCAAGGATTGCCGGAACATGAAGGTCAGTTCCTGCGGCTACTGCGCGAACGGTCCAGGGACCTTGTCGGGGATCTGCGTTCAGAGATCATGGGGGCGACGGCCGCTGTCAGAGAGAAGATCGTTCCCATAAATGATTCTCTCTTGCGCTCTGAATACGACGTCGGCAGGTACCTTCGGTTACGCGTGCGCTCCACACGCCCGTCCGCTGCTGAGGAGTTCTTGGCTGAGCTGAAGGAAATTTCTGAGGGGAGCTGGGGAGACTCCGATCTGGAGGCCGCGGAGCGACGCTTCTCAATCCTGTCCCGAATGATGACGGACTTGGGATCATCTGAGCCGCAGAAGAGGGCGTGGCGCAAGCAGTGTCTGGACACCCGCCTGCACGTTTCCTTTATTGCTGAGGAAATAGATTGGGAAGGTCGGGAGCTTTCGTCACATGAGTCGGGAACAGCCCTTTCGGGCGGTCAGCAGCAGAAACTGGTGTTCTTCTGCTTGGCGGCTGCGTTGCGCTATCAACTGGCCAACTATGACCAGCCGTTTCCGACCTACGCGACCGTGGTCTTGGATGAAGCCTTCGACAAGGCGGACGCGAACTACACACGCACCGCACTGGGAGTCTTCGAGGTGTTCGGCTTGCACCTTGTTCTGGCCACCCCGCAGAAGCTTCTGCAAACGATTGAGCCGTACATAGGTGGAATCACAGAGATCGAGAATCCAGAGAAGAAGCGGTCGCTGATCTCAGCCGTGATGTGGGAAGAGTCTTGAGGCGGCAGTGGCGCCGCGGGCATCGCGTGGAGGGCGTGGCGCCGCGGGCATCGCGTGGAGGGCGTGGCGCCGCGGGCATCGCGTGGTGGATGTCGTGAGGTACGCTTCGTGAGGCGGGAGGAACCGTGACACGGGAGCCGGTCTCCGTGGGGCGGGCACGGGATACAGCAAGGGCCCGCCTCACCTCAAAAATGGGAGCGTGGGCGGCGGAGGTTGCGCGCGTCAGAAGTGAGCGTCCTCTGAACGAGGACGTCGGGGATGCGCAGGCGCCGGCAAAGACAACAACACGAGTACAAGCGTCGGCGTCCACCCAGGCAGCGATCCAGACGCCGGCCGTGGCGCAACACCCAGACGGCGAAGCGGTGCGAAAGCCGGCGGTCAGGATCGCTCTTCATCCGCCCTCGGAATCCCAGATGCTCGCTGATCAGTTGAAGGTGGAGCGGTGGGTCGCGCAGTGGGCTCGGCTGGATATAGAGGCGTGGGCGCAGGTGGACTGGGCCACCCGATCCTGGAGATCAGTTGGGCAACAGCAGATCCCAACCAGACTCCGGCTGGAAGACCCAGACGACGTCGCCCAGTTCGTCGGTGGAGAGGCGCAAGCCAGATGGCGGATCTTGTCTGCCCGCGCAGAGGCTTTGGGCACCGCATTCGTTGACGCTCCGCTCATCGGCCGCGCCGTCCAGGCCAACGCCACGATGCTGCTTGAGTTGAGCGACACTGATTTCGAGAGACTCCTGGCGGTCGTTCGGTGGGTGGTTGAAAACCGGACTGAAGGACTACGCCCTCGCCAACTTCCAATCAGGGGCGTCGATACGAAATGGTTTGGTGACCACCGAAAACTGGTGGCGGACCTTGCGGGGGCGGCCGGGAAGACGGACTTGGGCATCGTGGACTCCGATCCCCTTTTGCGCCTGCGCCTTTTGGACCCGGACCTGCACCCGGACGGTCCACACGATTTTGCGGCGCCACTAGCGGAAATAGCCGCTATGCGCGTCACTCCGCAAGTGGTTTTCATTGTGGAGAATCGGGAGACCGTCCTGGCTATGCCTCCCTGGGCAGGGGCGGCGGTGATCCACGGTAGCGGCTACGCAGTCGGCGTCCTCGACCAGATTCCGTGGGTCCGGAACCCGCGCGCCAAAATCGTTTATTGGGGGGACTTGGATTCCGATGGCCTGGCGATCCTGCACTCCATGCGCTCCCATTTTCCGAACGCCATTTCCGTGATGATGGACCGCGACACGCTGCTTGCTTTCCGGGACCTCTGGGTCACGGAGCCCAGACCCAATCGCGGAGAGTTCCCGCTTCTGGATACGAACGAGGGCGAAGCGCTGGCGACCATCCGGGACGAGGGCGGCGTGCGCCTTGAACAGGAGCGCATCCCATGGGAGTACGCGCTTCGCCAGTTGAAGGCCGCGCTAAAGGAAATCTGACTGGCACCTCTTTAAAAAGGGGCTGTGGATGAAACCAGTTGGCCCGGTGTCTGCTTGAGTTGGGGGGTGAGCTGTGCCCTATACGCAGCCTGTGGCACACGGTCAACCACAGAAGTAGTCAAGATGGCACGCGAGCCCCCAAGATGGCCATGCCATCTTGACCTATCCAGAGCCATCTTGATCCGTGCCGCACCATCTCGACCCATCCAGAGCCATCTTGATCCGTGCCGCACCATCTCGACCCATCCAGAGCCATCTTGATCCGTGCCGCACCATCTCGGCGTTGACACATGCACCCCAAGAAGACTTCCGGAGCCATCCCACCAGTTAGTCGCGCGCCGCTGGCCATGAGGCATTAGCCAGCCGTGAATTATGTGGTCCCCACAGCCCCCTTTTGTGAAGCGCCCGTTAATCCTTGGCTGTCCAGCCGCGGCGGCGCCTCCCGTGAGGATCGAGAACCTGCCGTGGGGTTAGGTCTTGTGACCGCCTAAAGGAATGTGCGTACTAGATACGCGATGTCGGCTTAGGTACGCGATATCTCCTTAAATCCGCGATGTCAGCTTAGGTACGCGATATCGCGGCCGGATATCGCGTATTCAAACGGACATCCAGTATTTAAGCGGACATCGCGTATCTAATCCGACATCTAGAATCTTCCAGCCCTGGACCACCGGGTCTTCTGACGCTAAGGAACACAGAACCGGACACAAGACCGGGCTTCTATAACCCGCGCAGTCGCCTGCCTCAGTCTGAGCACTGCACTCCTTCGGGTCCACTGGATTGAGGGCCGTCGAGGATACATACGGGGGCTGAAGATACATACGGGGTAAAAATTACAGCGTTTTTATTACCTTTTTGCCTCCCCGTATGTATCTTCGCCCCCGCTATGTAGCCTCGACGTGTGTTAACTGGCGTTCGGGGCTGGCATTCGGGGTGGGCGGTGGGTTGGCGGTGAGGTTGGCCGCTGTGCAACTCAAGTTGACTCCTGTGTGGGCCAAAGCTGGTCGCTATGCAGGTCAGAGTCGGCCCCTGCGCGTCCTAGATCGGCGTTATCGTCCTAGATCGCCGCTATAGCTGCGCGACAACGGCGATCTAACGCTTGGGACCTCCTGGTGGGAGGGTTATGCAAAGCCATCTAGACCCACCGGCGCGCCCTGGCCGCGCAACTCGACGCCGAAACGGTCGCGCACGGCGCCACGAATGGTGTCCGCCAGTTCCAACACGTCGGCGGTGGTTGCCCCACCCCGGTTCGTGATGACTCCACCCTTTTTTGTTGAAATCCCCGCCTGGGCATCTTCCCGCAAGCGATAGCCCGGCGTGAACCCCACTTGCTCCATCAGGGCACTTGCGGGAACTTTTACTTTCCCCTCCACCAAGGGCGCTTGCTTGTGGACGGTGCCACTCACGAACATGGCTTGGTCGCGCACCACAAATCGCGGGATCTCGGGCGGCAGGGTGGCCGCTACGTCTTCGTCCAAAATGGGATTCGCAAAATATGCGCCCACCGACCACGTGTCATGGTCTTTAGGGTTGGGGAGCATTCCGGACTTTGCCCGCAAGTCCAACACGTGTCTGCGCAGGTCAACCGCAGGAACCCGCGCGCCCAGAGCGACATCCAGGGAGTTGGCAAGCGATTGGTACCGGATTGGCTCGCTCAAACTGGCGCTACGCAACTGGAAAGTCGCGTCCAGGACAACCCACCGCCCAGTTGGCCCCCACAGCCGACCACCACCAGCCACCTCACTGGTACGGGAGCGCGAAATGAGCGAACTACGGTAACTAAAACGCAGATCATACCGACTGAGGGTGCGGATGTACCCCGACTCGCGGTCGAGGGCGCGCACCGACGCCAACGTCTGCGCGATCTCCTGTCCAAACGCCCCCGCGTTCACCACGACAGCCCCGCCAACGGTCCCCGGAATCCCCGACAATGCTTCCAACCCGGCCAAGTCATGTTCCAGCGTGAACTGGACGAACTCATCCAAACCAGTCCCAGCAGTGACCCGGACGGTGGAGCCCCCACAGGACACGAAAGAGTCCACTTCAGAGATCTGGATGCGACCATCCGTGATCAGTAGGCCATCGAAACCCGCATCTGAAACGACCAGGTGAGTGCCAGCACCTATCACCAATACGGGCTGGCCCCTGCTATCCGCTTCGTGGACGGCGTCGGATAGCTCCGCTTCATGCTCGCCAACTTCTAAGCGCGGCGCCGGCCCGCCTGTGCGCAAAGTTGTCATTGCCGAAAAGTCCATATCGCAAGGCTATGCCGCGCGCGCCCCTTTGAAGCGCCTACCTACCCGGCACGGAAGCGCCGTTAACCCTCCGCACAACCACCCCCATATGGCGCCCCTGAAGTCGGGTGAGCACAACGGTTGCGCCGCAAGAACCTTTCAGTTTCATTTTCTTCCTGAACACGTCCGGGTCAACGTCAAAACCACGTTTCAGGATCTCAAGCGCACCCACATTCCTCTGCGCAAGGTAGGTGCGCACCTGTTTGATCGGGACCACGTCCAGAACCTCAAACCCGGTGGCCAGCGGAGTCTCCAGGTAGGTGTCGGCGCTCAGGTACGCGATGCGGTCAGACACCGGGGCTGCCCCAAGCATCTGCGCCACCATTTCAATGGCGCCCGAGCGAATCACCGCACCGTCAGGTTCGTACAGATACCGTCCCAGCGGCCCAGGCTCCATGGGGATGACGGGCGCGCGTGGGTCATCCGTTGCGGCAACCTCCACCACTTCCGAACCCTTCATGACGAGGGCGCTTCGCCCCGGCCCCCGCATCCGCCCGACCTGCGCCAGCGGCCCAAACCACAGTCCAGCCTCCACCACATCACCGTCCACGGAGACCCATTGGGCGTGCACGTCGGCCGGCAAATCTTCATACGCGATGCCCGGCGCGACCTTCACGCCAAGAGCCGGCACCTTCTCCCGTATCGCTAGAACCTGCCCGAACTGCGGCGAGTAATCCTGCGGCCTAAACGTCCTCCCACGCGCACTTCGCCGCGCGGGGTCCACAAAAACGCCGTCGAAACCGCTCAAATCCAGTTCGAGGGCGTCCCCACTCACCACCGACACCCCAGCAAACGGGCGCAAGTTGAGGGCCGCGAAACCAGCCGTCACGGGGTCCAGGTCGTTGGCAACCACGGTCAAGCCCGCGCGCGCGAACGCCATGGCATCCGTCCCTATGCCACAGGTCAGGTCAGCAACGGTTTGACACCCGGCCTCCACGTATCGCGCGGCGTGCATTCTGGCAACCGTGGGGCGTGTCGCTTGCTGCAACCCGTCCTCGGTAAAAAACAACTCCGCCGCGTCCTCGCCAAACTTCGTCCTCGCCCTATCCCGCAAACGGGACATGGTGAGCGCGGCCCCCACGACCTCAGCGTCATACCCCGCCGCGCGCAACTTCTTCGACAAACGCGGAACGTCTGCGGCGCGGTAGGGAGGCATGGAGTTCGCCAAATCCTGCCCCACCTCTGTAAGGAGGGATGCCAGGGCGCTCATATGCTCACGCGGGCATACGCGCTAGTTTTCCCTATTTTCGTGCCCCGTGACCGGCGGCAAGTCAGACCAGGGGAAGGAAATCCACTGATCCGTCCGCTTCCACGCGAAGTCACAGCTGACGACGGACGCGGGCTTTTCATAAAGCACCGCCACCTTGATCTGCTCCGTGTATTCCTCACAGATCTCTTTCACGAACTGAAGGGTGCGCCCGGAGTCCGCAACGTCATCCACAATCAGAATCCGCTTCCCGGCCATACCGTGGTTCTCCGGGATGGGATCCAGAAGCCGCGGGTCGCGCAACGTGGTTCCAATCCCCGTGTAGAACTCCACGTTCAAAACCAGAATCGACTTGTTGTCGAGGGCGTATGCAAGTGCCCCCGCCGGTATCAGGCCGCCGCGTGCAACGCACACGATTATTTCCGGTTCGAACCCCGACACCCAAACTGAGCGAGCCAGGTCCCGCGATGCTCTGCCAAACTGTTCCCAAGAAAGTACTTCGCGCGCGTCTGTCATGTCCGTATTCTGCCACTTAGCGCGCCTTGCGCCTACTCGATATCAAAGGGGCACCCCTGCGATGTCAGCAATGGGGCGGCACGGTCCGGTTGATGGTTCAATGGCGGCAGGTCCAAGTACTCACCTGTTCGGAATCTAGGGAAGGCCCGCGATGAAGCACGACGTTCCAACCAGTTGGCCCGCTCTTTCCAGGGAGGTGTTGGGCGAGGGCGCAATTTCTTCATTTGTGAACGAGGTCGTTCAGACGCCCACGGGCACCACCATGAACCGTCAGTTCCTAACCCATCCGGGGGCGGTGGCAATCGTTGCGTGGGATGAGGACGCGGATGCGATCCTCACGCTGCACCAGTATCGTCA
>CAZTTD010000017.1:0-15338 GCA_964616925.1 uncultured Actinomyces sp. | reverse complement strand
TCGTTGCGTGGGATGAGGACGCGGATGCGATCCTCACGCTGCACCAGTATCGTCACCCCGTGCGGATGACGTTGACGGAGATTCCTGCGGGTCTTCTGGATGTGGAGGGTGAGGACTACGTGGGTGCCGCAGCTCGGGAACTGGCTGAGGAGGCCCAGTTGGGGGCGAACCGCTGGAACGTGCTGGTGGACATTTTCTCCACGCCGGGTGCGTGTGAGGAGACGTTGAGAGTGTTCCTTGCCAGGGATCTTTTCGCCGCTGAGCGGCCAACCGGCTTTGCACTGGAGGACGAAGAAGCGCAGATGACACTTGAGTTCGTGCCGCGCGCACAGCTGGTGGATGCGGTCCTGTCTGGACTGTGCGAAAGTCCGTCGCTTGTGGCTGGTGTGATGGCGCTTGAGACGGCTCGCCTTTCAGGAAGGTTGGACACATTGCGGCCCGCTGACGCCCAATGGATTGGACGTAGGACTTAAGTCACATGCTGGACGGGACTGCGGCAACGCCCTCGCCCCTGTCAATAATGGTTCGATACGCAACACGTTTTAGTTGTGGTGTTGAGCCAAGGAGCGCAGCCATGAAGGTGATTGTCCGCAAGACTTTTTCAGAAGCCAGTGAAGTGGGAGCCCAGATTCTTCTGGGGGCCATGTACCAGGACCGCCGGGTGAACATCTCACTGGCGCCGGGTGCCAGCGTGGTGGAGACGTACGCGCACGTCACCCGTGAACTGGCGGAACACCCCGACGACTTCACGAACGTGCACTTCTACAGTTTTGACAACGTGGACATTGACAACCACCCCGACGGGCTGACAGGACGGGACCTGCGCGAAGGTTTCTTCGATCCCGCGCACGTGGCCGAATCCCAGATCCACCTGATCAACGTGGATAACCACCAGGCGTTTATGGATGAGTTGGATGAGGACGGGGGCCTGGACCTCATGTACATCGGGTTGGGTCCCGACGGTCACTTTTGCGGAAATATGCCCGGTAAAACGCAGTTTGAAGAACGGTCGTACCTGATCCCGGCACCGGAGATTTTCAACGAATCAGTCGGGCTTCTCCATCTTCTGGATGGCTCCCCCATCCCGGAGTTTGCGGTCACCATGGGCCCGCCAGCGCTTCTTGACACCCAGTTCCTGGTCATGATCGTCAATGGGGAACACAAGGCGCAGGCCGTGAAGCGGTTGGTGGAGTCAGACTTTGACCCTATGTTCCCTGCAACCGCGTTGAAGTCGCATCCGAACTTCACCGTCATCTTGGATGAGGCGGCCGCCAGCCTTCTGTGACGGCCGACCCCAAACCATTTGAGCCCTAGCGCGCAGGTGCCTGGCGGGTGAGTGTGTAGTGGGCGCGCATCGTGTGTGCCCCGCCCGCCGGCACAACAATTGCGCCCTCCAGTGCATTCGCGGTTTCAACACAGACGAACTGCCTCCACTCATCGTCACCCATATCAGCCATGTTCGCGGCGCCCACGGGTCCCGGATTCCACACGATGGTGGTGGCCGAGTTCTCCGTTTCAATCCTGGTCACCACGTCACGTGCCGGGTCCACGACTGTAAGCGGTGCATCGCTCTGGTAAACGTTGTCCACCTCCACGCCGAATACCACCGGGCCGCTCTGGACCTTGGCACCGCCGTCAACCTTGTCGGAGTAGGGCACACCGTCCAATCCCAGTACCTGAACCTGATTCACGTCACCCACCTGGAAGTAGGTGTGCAAAGCGACCTCAAACCGGAAGGGTTCGTCCCCAGTGTTGGCAACGGCGAACGTCAGGTCGAGGGCGTCGTCTGAGAAGTCAACCCTGTACGCGGCCAAGAATGGCGCAACATCCGGGTACCCCTGGTCCGCGACGTCTTCTTCCGTCAACTCATACGTGACGGACCATGCCGCGCGGGTTGCTTCGTCCTCTCCCCCTACGTCCTCGCCCGCGACTTCCTCCACCAAACGCCAGTTCACTTTCCGCGCAAACCCATGCTTGTATTTCGCGAACTGTCCGCCCAAAAGCTGGATGTCGTCCTCCCACGTGGCGGGAGCGCCAAACCAGGGGAAACAAATCGGGATGCCGCCGCGGATCGGGACACCCACACCAAACCCGGACTTGGCGGAAAGGAAGATCATCTCCCCAAACCCGGGCGTGTCCCAGCGGGTGACGTGGGCGCCTGCGGAATGAACTTCGAAATCTGTGTCTTGAGAGTGAAATGATGAAACGTCGTCTTTGAGGTTTTTCTCCATGCCCCCATTCAACACGCAACTGGGCATGGGCTTCAAACACTTTCCGTGCCGCTTCCACTTTGCACCCACCCACGCTGATACCTTGGAGCCATGGTTGAATATCGCTACTTGGGCAACTCCGGCCTTCAGATCACGGAGATTACGTACGGGAACTGGGTCACCCACGGACTGCAGGTTGAGCGGGAGCGGGCAGTTAAGACGGTGCACCGTGCCCTGGACCTTGGGATCACCTCTTTCGACACTGCCGATGTGTACGCAAACACGGAGGCGGAGAAGATTTTGGGGAAGGCGCTGAAGGGGATTCCTCGCGAAGATTTGGAGATCTTCACCAAGGTGTACTGGCCAATCGGGAAGGGTGGTCCTAATAACTCAGGGCTTTCCCGGAAGCATATTTTTGATGGCATTCACGGCTCGTTGAAACGCTTGGGCGTGGATTACGTGGATCTGTATCAGGCACACCGTTTCGATTATGAGACGCCACTGGAAGAGACCATGCGCGCGTTTGGGGATATCGTGCGCCAGGGTAAGGCAATGTACATCGGGGTCTCAGAGTGGACCGCACCGCAAATCCGTGAGGGCCACAAGTGGGCAACGGAGCTTGGCTTCCAGTTGGTTTCCAACCAGCCTCAGTACTCTGCGTTGTGGCGCGTCATTGAGGGCGAAGTCATCCCAACCTGTGAGGAGCTGGGCATGTCCCAGATCGTCTGGTCGCCCATGGCTCAGGGCGTGCTGTCTGGCAAATACCTGCCGGGTCAGCCGGTGCCTGCGGGCTCACGCGCGACCGACAAGAAGAGCGGTGCGGGCTTCATCCAGAAGTTTATGAATGAGCCGACGCTTGAGGCCGTTCAGAAACTGGCACCCATTGCTGCGGAAGCCGGGCTCACAATGCCGCAGTTGGCCATCGCCTGGGTTCTCCAGAACCCGAACGTGGCGGCCGCCCTGGTGGGTGCATCGCGCCCGAAGCAGTTGGATGACACGGTCAAAGCTTCCGGCGTGAAGTTGGATGAGGACACGATGGCTGCTATCAACGCCGCCCTCGACCCCGTATCCAACAAGAACGTGAGCGCCACGTATGAAGTGTCACCCAAGAGCCGCCCGGCGTAGCTCGGAGGCAATACGCACGTGGTATCTACCGCCACCCTAATTAGGGGTCGCGCCGCGCATAATCCCGTCGTGGACCTGCGCGGTGTATCCCTACGCCTGCGGCCTGGGACGCTCACCACCGTGAGTGGACCACCCGGATCGGGGACGTCGACTCTAATCCGCCTTGTCTTAGGGTTGACTGGACCTCTTTCGGCCAGCGTCTGGGTTGGGGACCAAGAGGTTACACCCGGCGCTGACGGGACACTGCGCCACCACATCGGCGTCGTCTATCCGGCGCTCAGCCTGGTGCCGTCCCTCAACGTCCGTGAAAACATCACGTTGGCTGCCGCAATCAGCGGATTCGACGTTGATGAGGAATACCTGTTGAAAGTTGCCCACGCACTTGCCGTGGACAGCCTCCTGTCGGAGATGCCCCAGGCGTTGACGACTGAGCAGAGCCAGCAGGTGGCGTTCGCGCGCGCATTCTTGACGCGCCCTGCACTGGTGGTTGCTGATCGGCCCGGTAGGAACCTGAATCCCGTGGCCGAACAGAGTCTTTTGACGCGGGTTGGTGGGGCGGCACGGACGTTGAACCAAACCGTCCTCATCGCGACCTCCGCCGCGGTCTCGGTGGGCCTTGGCATTGCAGACCGTGAGGTAGTGCTGACGAACGGGGCCATCGCATCGGACCAAGGCCAGGTTGTGACCGGAGAGCCGTCGCTGGCAACCCATCCGGGTACGGGGTTGGACGAGGACGATCTGCCTGAATCCCTTGACGACATCGCGCCGCCCCCGCGTCTGTCACGGGGTCAGGCCCGCTTAGTCTCCAAGGCACAGCGTATTTTGAAGGAGCTTCCCGGGCCGATCACCCCTGAACAGGACAACCCGTTCCTTTAGAGGGGTGAAAATAAGGGGAAGTGAAGCCCGCTTCGAAGTCCCTACATACTTAAGAGAGGTCTAGGGCGCATGTTAATGGCAGACTTGGATCTGAGCACTGCACCCAAGTGCACAAAGAGGAGAGCGTGATGACTGCCCCGGTTCCGGAAGGCCCCGAAGTAATAGTGGAGAAAGTGGAGTGGATAGACCCCACACCACCGAAACGCCCAGCACGTAGGGCTCCGAAGCCCCCGCAGGCGCATCCATCTATTCCCGCGTTGGTAAACGAAGCTATTGAGGACGTCAAGAGCTATTTTGACGCGCAAATAGAGATCTTCAAGTTAAAGGCGATGCGCGCTGCGAAGCAGGCGTCGGGCTCCATAGTGATGATCTTGGCTGCGCTACTCTTCGGGCTTCTGCTTCTGGGGTGGGTCTTCCACACCGGTGAGGTTGCGCTGCGTCTGGTGGTGCCTGACTGGGCTGCAGCACTGATTGTCTCCGGTATCCTCCTGCTTTTGGTCATCATATTCGGTGCGGTCGGCGCCATCTTGGCGCTTGGGGCAAAGCAGGATGCACCGGATCCTAAAGCCATGGTCGAAGAAGACATTGAGACGTTGAAGTCGGACTTCACACAAGCCAAGGAAGGCCTAAACAAGTGAGCACGGACCAGGGTCAGAAGGTAAGCATGCTTGAACAGCAGGCGCACGCAAGCAACGAAGCGCTATCAGAGAAGCTGTCCTCACTCATGTACGAAGTTCAGCCGAAAACCCAGGTTGGGTACCTGAAGGAAGAACTCATCTACCGCGCAAAGCTTCTGCAGTTCGAATGCATGCAGACTATCGACCGTGCGCGCGAAGGGGATCCTGCTGCGCGGGAGACTTTGCTGAAGGTCGCGGGTGTTGCAGTTGGGGTCGTCGGGGTTCTGTGTCTGCGCCGGAAACTGGTTCGGGGCCGCAAGCACAAGTAGGGCGCAAAAACGCAAAATAACTGCCACGTGGACCGGTCATGTGGAAAACACTCTTGGTGTCGCGCTAGAATGTCGGCGCGACAGAATTCATAAACCCAGGGGACCGGAGCCCGGACCCGCAAGAGTTAGAGGGGGTCGACGCCATGGGGCGCGGCCGTCAAAAGGCAAAGCACATGAAGGTAGCGCGCAAGCTCAAGTACTTCAGTCCTGAGACTGATCTTGATGCCTTGCAGCGGGAGTTGACGTCCTCAGGCGACTTGGACCCAAAGGGACAAGACGTGGACACTGACGAAGACGACTTTGAAGATAAGTGGGCAGACGACCGGTGGGAGCCTCCGGCGCATTCCCGAAGTAGTGCTTGGGACGACTACGAAGGTTAGCGTTGGGCCCCTTTGGGTCTTTCGGAGTCTTCAAGGTCTGGATCTAACTCATCGACAACTAGGGTTGCCGTTTTTGCAAGCCCGGAACGGTACGCGCTGCGTCCAAGCAGGTGCGACCCAACCGGGGCAGCAATCATCTGGATAGCCAGAACCGCCAGTGCTATTCCAGCCCACCCCCACGAACGGGTCATGAGAACCAGTCCGCCCATCATCAGCATTAGGCCCAGCATCTGAGGTTTGGCTGCAGCGTGGGTTCTTGAAAACAGGTCGGGCAGCCTCACTAAACCAAGCGCCGCGATGAATGTGAAGGCGGCGCCCAAGAGCATCATCGTGGCTCCCACTACGTCTGCCACGTATATCCAGTTCACAGCCCCTCCCCTTCCTCAGGCGTGGCATCGGTGCTTTCAGAGGTGGTGACGACCTTGCGTCGGGGATCGCGCCAGCGGCCCGCACCAACGAACCGCGACACGGTGACGGTTGAAAAGAAAGCAGTCAACACAAACACGATCAGCAGTGCCGCAAGGTCATACCGCCCATCCCGCACAACCAGTACAGAGATGATCGCAACTACTGAAGCCGAAAAAACGTCTACCGACACTGCGCGGTCCAGCGCCGTTGGCCCAAAAACCAGCCGCACCATTGATAGGAGCAGCGCCCCCACCAGAAGAACCAGCGAGGCCGCAAGAAGAACTGTGACTACACTCATCAGCCCAGCCCCTTCCACAGACCCGTCTCAACAAGGACTTTTCTGGGTGCAAGCGCGATAAGTACCCGTTTTTCTTGGGCGAGGACGGCCTGCTTCACGCCCTCAATCCCGCCCTGCGCCTCCAGGTCCAACACGTGCAGGTACAGCGCGCGGTCCTGGCGGGATGCCTCCACAACGATCGTCCCGGGCACCATCGAAGTCATAGCAGCAATGATGGTCATGTAAACAGGGTTGTCGCTGCGAACCTCACACTTCACGATCCCGTCGTCGTGGTCCTTGCCGGTTAGCACAACCCAAGAAACCTTCACACCCGCGCTGATGAGATCCCAGTTGAAACGGAGGGCCAGGTAGAGGAAGGGTCCCATCCGCACCCTCCACAAGTCTTTGTTTACGGGCAGTGGAAAGATGAGCTGCACGACGATAGCCACCAGCAACCCACCGGTTACCACTGCCGGTTCCACGGACCTGAAGACCGCGATCCACACCGCCAACAGCCACACGGTCATGGAAACAGAAACGTGGCGCTTTACCTTAGTTGCCATCGGTACCTCCGACCTCCGGAAGGCTAGGTGCAGCTGGCATCAGCGGCGCCCGCCACTCTCTGTCAGCCTCCCACGGGGGCACGATGGGTGGCAGGGAGGCCTCATTGGAGCTGCCCGCCCCACGTCCGTCCTCGCCCAAAACCGCCTTCACGTAACTGTCACCGACCATCATGTTCTGTGCTCCGTCAAGGGCGTACTGGTAGATCGGCCCGGAGAATGCCGCCATGAGAATCTGGATCGCGACAAGGCCGGTGACGACCCCGTACATGAGGACGTTTGACTGGCCCGTTCCCTTCTCCACCTCTGTCTTTGCGGCTTCACGGTGCTTCTCCGCAGCGACGCCTGCACGCTCTGCCTGTTGAAGCTTGCGGAGGCGACGTTCTTGGCGTCCGGAGAGGTGCTCGCCCTCGGCCGGAACGGACAGGTCGTCGAACTCCAGCTTCTTGGGCTGCCAGAATGCCTTGTTCCAGAACTTAATCGCCACGTATAACGTGAGGAATGAGGTGAGGATCCCGGCCGCCAGCAGCGCATACGCGGTTGACGTGCCAGAGGACACGGACGCTTCCGCCAAACCCAACTTCCCGATGAAACCCGTTAGCGGCGGCATGCCTACAAGGTTCAGCGCCGTGATCATGAACAACATGGAAAGGCCCGGGCTGGTGCGAGCCAGGTCGGATAGGCGCGTGAGGGACGTGGTCCCGCGGGCACGCTCAATAAGCCCAACCACCAGGAACAGGGCGGTCTGGACAATGATGTGGTGCGCGGCGTAGTAGATAGCGGCGCCCAGGCCCACCACGGTGTCCAAAGAGATGCCCCACATCATGAAACCGATGTGTGAAACAAGCGTGAACGACAGAAGACGTTTGGCGTCATCTTGAGCGACGGCACCCAGGATGCCCACGATCATAGACAGGATGCCAACAATGGCAAGGAGGGTGTCTAAACGGTCCCCGGGGAAGAGCACGAACTGGAGGCGGATGATTGCATACACGCCCACCTTCGTCAGCAAGCCCGCAAAGACAGCCGTGACCGGCGCGGGGGCGGTGGGGTATGAGTTCGGCAGCCACGCTGATAGCGGGAAGATCGCAGCCTTCACTCCGAATGCGACCAATAGGATCCCCTGCATGAACAGGGTGGTGGACGCCGGCAACTCCGATAACCGCACCGACAGCAGCGCCATGTTCATCGTGCCCGTGGCACCGTAAATCCATGCGATGCCGGTCAGGAAGAAGACGGAAGAAAACAGAGAGACGACAACGTAGACGGTGCCGGATCTGATGCGCCCCCTGGTACCCCCAAGGGTGATGAGGACGAAGGAGGCCGCTAGGAGAATCTCAAACCCGACATACAGGTTGAAGAGGTCGCCGGTTAGGAAGGAGTTGGAAACCCCTGCCGACAGGACCAGAAAAGTCGGGTAGAACACCGCGACCGGGGAGGTCGGGACGGGGTCGGATACGTTCTCCCCTATCGAATACAGGAGAACTGCCAGCGACACTATTTGGGAGACCAACAGCATCAGGGAAGACAGTCGGTCCGCCACCAGCGTGATCCCGATTGGGGCGGCCCATGAGCCCACGTCCAGCACGATCGGCGCCTCGTTTGCGCCAAACACAAGGATGAAGCCGACGATCGTGGAAAGGATCATCGCGATTAGTGCGACCAGTTGTTGCAGTCGAGGGCGGCGGCTGATCACCAACGCAACCCCGGCGCTGAACAGGGGAATCAGAACCGGAAGGGGAACCATCCAGCCCAGGGAGGAAGTGAGTGCGTTTGGAATCATCACTCCTCCTCCCTGTCGTAGAAGATTTCTGCGTCCTCAGTGCCCTCCGCATATGAGTCGTCCAGGATGTTGAAGTTCTCCGACCTGCGCGACTTGCGTGCTACGCGGCGATCTTCAATATCGTCAACGACCTCATCGTTGCCTGTAAGGAGCCACTGCCGGTAAGCCAGGGCAAGGCCGAACGCCGTGGTTCCCAAGGAGAGCACGATGGATGTGAGGATCAGCGCCTGCGGCATCGGGTCAACAATGGTGTCGGCATCCCCGCCCAGGAGCGGTGGCAGCCCCCCGGCGCCTCCCATTGCAAGAATCAGGACATTCACACCGTTGGTGATGAGGGCAAGCCCAATGAAGATTCGCGAAAGCGTGCGTTCCAGAGTGAGATAAACGCCTGCACCGACCAGAACGCCAACGAACACAAACAGGAAGAAAGATGGCATCAGTTCCCCCTGTTCTTCTTATTCGAGGGCGCCACTGCCGACTTCGCCCTAGCCCCCAAATTCGGAGTCTCCGGAGCCGGCTGGTAGCCGCGACTTGCCCGACCGGACTGGCGGTCCACCTCTGCGCCCAGCGCGGATACCAAGTCCACCACCAACCCCAGCACCAGCAGGTAAACGCCCACGTCCAAGATCATCGCAGTGGTGAAGTGGAGGTCTCCAAGGAGCCCTAGGTGGAGGTCCAGCGGGGTGGATTCGAACGGTGCATTCCCGTAGAGGACGGGGGCGAGGCCGCCGAACGCAGCGACAAACAGTCCCGATCCCAAAAGAACACCCGCGGGGACCGGCATCGCTTCACCCAGCTCATACCGGCCACCCGCCAAGTAGCGCAAGGTGAAGGCGAGGCCCGCGATGACACCGCCAACGAAGCCTCCGCCGGGATTGTTGTGTCCGATGAGGAGAAGCCACAGGGAAAGCACGATCATCGTGGGGAAGAGAACGCGGGTTGCGACCTCCAGGACCATGGAGCGTTCCTGGGGCCTCTGTGCGGTTGCTCCTGGAAGGAAGCGGCCGAGGCTGGCCGCCCTGCGGGATATGCGATCTATGCGACCTGTGCGGGACATGACGTAGATCAGCGAAGCAACCCCTGTCGCAGTGACCAGAAGAACCGACAACTCCCCCATCGTGTCCCAGGCACGGATGTCCACAAGGATCACGTTGACGATGTTTTCCCCATACCCGAACGCCAGTGCCTCCCTGGGCATCAGCTCTGAAACCGGCGGATGAATCCGGGCCGCGTATGCAAAGTACCCACCGACGGCCGTCACGGTGCCGGCCAGGATCCCCATGATGAGTTTTGTGATCCTTGAGGACACCAGTGGCCTTGTTGAGAAGTACGTCGGCAGCTTGCGGAACACCAAAATGAACACGACGATGCTCACCGCTTCGACCGCCAGCTGCGTGAGCGCAAGGTCCGGCGCGCCGTGGATGGCGAACAGCAGAGACACCGACATGCCCACAACACCCAGTGATAGTGCCGCGCGGATCCTACGGCGCGCACGCACGGTCGCGAACACCGCAACTATGCCGACTACTACGATTGCGGCTTGAAGGGTGGAGTCCCACAGCGGCGGCAGTTCCCTGGGCGGATTAGCGCGCAGCAGTCCATAAGTCACCAGCGCGACGCCGGACATCACGATTGTGCCCAGCTCAGCAGGCAGAGAACCCCTCTGGATTAGGGATGTGAGACGGCTGGCGAACAACTCCAGTTCACGCAGCGTCCATGCGTAGGCACGCACGCCGGAAAGCGGCATTTCCACGCCGCGTTGGAACCTTGAAACCCCCGGTCGGAAGTAGATGAGGACGAGGGCGCCCGCAATGATCAGCGCCGTCAACCCGGCCGGACCCCAACCCGACCAGATCGCGACGTGGGGCTTGCCGGGAAGACCAATGGTCGGTCCGCCCCCGCCGCCCAAAATGGCGTCAAACAGACCTGGGAAAACCCCCAGGAAGGCACCTGCTGCCAGCAGGTATATGGGGCCGGTCATCAGTCGGGACAAAGGTTGAACCTTGACGTCCACCTTTATCCTCTTGGTCCCAAAAGCACCCCACCAGAAGCGCCACGCATACGCCGCGGTCATCATGGACCCAACGGAGATAACGAACAGCATCAGGGTTTCAGGTCCAGTGCCGTCAACCCACGGGACCGGCGCGCCGTGCATCAGGGCTGCAATCAAGCCTTCTTTACCCAGGTACCCAAGTGTGATCGGTATGCCCGCCATCGACAAAGCCGCTAGGGCAGAAGAGGTCGCAAGCAGTGGCATGCGTTTGCGAAGATCAGTCAACTCCCAGATGTCACGCGTGCCCGTCGCAGATTCAACGGCACCCACGGTTAGGAACAGGGAAGACTTAAACATTGAGTGGGCAATCATGATGACTAAGCCGGCAGCCATCACGGCCGCGTTTCCCATGCCGACAGACGCGATCATCAGTCCCAGTTGCGAAACGGTTCCATACGCCAAAATCAGCTTGAGATCACGCTGCTTCAGTGCCCGATAGGCCCCGTGAATCATCGTGTAGAGACCGATGATGACGGCTGTGACGGACCAGCCGGGAACGAACGCTAGGCCGGGTGTGAAACGAGCCAAAAGCACCACGCCTGCCTTCACCATTGCGGCCGCGTGGAGGTAGGCGGAAACGGGCGTCGGTGCCGCCATTGCGCCGGGGAGCCAGAAACTAAACGGGATTTGCGCGGACTTTGACAACCCACCCACCAGTACCAGCAGGGCCGCGACTATTACGGCTGGCGAGGTCGTATCTATTGACCCGTCCGCCAACGCCACAATCAGTTCTGAGTTACGGAACGATCCGCCCTCGACCATCCCCAAAATGACCAGCCCCGCGAACATGACCAATCCGCCGAAGCCGGTGATGAGGAAAGCTTGGCGTGCAGCAGCGCGCGCGGGGCGGCGGGTGGAGTGGTGGCCGATGAGCATGTACGAAAGGATCGCGGTTAGCTCCCAGAAGACGTACATGATCATGGTCTGATCTGTGACGACGACGCCGTACATGGCAGCGGCGAACGCCATGAAGAATGTGGCGAACCGGGTGAGGCCGTGGGATTCGGGCGGGAAATATCGGGAAGAGTATATGAGGACCAGGGCACCCACCCCGCCGACAATGATCATCATGATCCAAGAGAGGGCGTCCAGTTTCAGGACGACGTCAAGGTCGAGGGCGGGAATCCACGGAACTGAGTAAAACTGCGTCTCACTCCAGGCCTGCGCAGTGTGGAAGAGCGCCCAAACAGCGGACGAGGCCGGAACTGTCGCAAGGAGAAGGAATCCGTTGCGGCCCATGTACCGCACGACCAGTGGCGCAAGAAGCGCTGCCGTGAACTGCAAAATCAGCAGCGCAATCATGGGCAGACAGGGCCTTCCGAAGTGGGCGGGCAGTGTGTGCTTCCACGTTAGCGGGAACACAGGCCCCCTGCCCAGCTAATGGACAGGTTTTACCCCCAATAGCGCACAAGCTCATTGCGGCGGGAATGTTGGATTGTCAGGTCGGGGATAATGGGGTCACGGCTGTTGTAAGGAGACCGGATGACAAGCGCTGGTGTGATGTACACGTGCATTGCTCTCTCGGCGGTGGCTACGATCCTTGGGGTCGGCCTGTTTGCGCGGGCGGTCGCGCAGATTTACCGCGTGGCGCGGTCCGGAGCTCCCGAAACGGGCAGGTGGGACCACCCTTGGCGGCGGATCTGGACGGCTGTGAGACTGTCTCTTTCCCACGAAACCTTCAAAAACCGCCCGCTGGTTCGGGTCGCGCACTGGCTGGTGATGGTCTCCTTTGTCGTCCTTATTGGGACCTTAATTAGTGCATACGGTCAGCTGTTTAACCCGCAGTTCGCGCTGCCGATAATCGGGGCCAGTCCCGTATGGAATGCGGTGGTGGAGGTCCTTGCGCTGGCCGGCTTTGTCGCAATCGTGGCACTGTACGTGGTTCGGATGGCCGCGGCAGCTGGCGCGAAGACGTCTGGGCGGCCACGTTTCTCCCGTTTCTACGGTTCAACCAGGTGGCAGGCATGGTTCGTGGAAGCGGTGATCGCGGCGGTGTGTGCCGCGGTTCTGCTGAATCACGCTCTCCTTTACGCCTACGCCACGGTCACGGGCCAGTCCAGTTACGCGCGCATCCAGTATCCCTTGACTTCATGGATGGGGAACCTATTCCTGGGGGCGTCTCCCTCTGCACTGGCAAATGCGATCACAATAACGGTCACCGTGAAGATCCTGGTTTCAATGACTTGGATGGCGGTCGTGGGGTTGAACGTCGCGATGTCGGTTGCCTGGCACCGCTTCCTGGCGCCCATAAACTTGGCAACCGGTCGCAATTCGGATGGAAAGAAGTCTCTGGGTGCGCTGGCATTGCCGCTGATAGACGGGGTTCCAACGGCGGACCTGGACAAAGTTTTGGATGAGGTCGAGGACGATGTGGCGATCGGCCTTGGTGACACCGCCGACCTGACGTGGAAAGACCGGCTGGACTTCATGTCCTGCACGGAATGTGGTCGGTGCCAGGACCTGTGTCCGGCCTGGAACACGGATAAGCCGCTGTCACCCAAACTTCTCACCATGGCGTTGCGCGACAACGTCGTGGCGGCCAGCGGTTTCCAGCCCGTTGGCCAGCAGCACGCAGATTCGACCGACGTCCTAGCCGCGCTGAAGTCGGCGGGAACGTCCCCGGACGGTGTGCCCTCCGGACCCTCCCCTATTGCTCCGGGCATTTTGAACCCAGACGTGCTTTGGGACTGCACGATGTGCGGCGCCTGCGTGGAACAGTGCCCCGTTGATATAGAGCACATCGACCACATCGGCAACATGCGCAGGTTCCAGGTTCTGATGGAGTCGGCTTTCCCGAAGGAGCTAACCCGCCCCTTCCGCTCCATGGAGACTAAGGCGAATCCTTACAATCAATCGCCTCGGAAGCGATTGGAGTGGGCGAAGAACCTAGATTTCGACGTGACCGTTATTGGCGAGGACGTGGAGGACGCCACTGGCCTGGACTACCTTTTCTGGGTTGGGTGCGCCGGCGCGTATGACGAGAAGGCGAAGAAGACAACAGCCGCAGTCGCAGAGCTGTTGCATACCGCTGGTGTTTCATTTGGGGTACTTGGATCGGGTGAGGGTTGCACCGGGGACCCTGCACGCAGAGCAGGAAACGAAGTTCTGTTCCAGATGCTGGCGGGCGCGGCCATTGAGTCATTGCAGGAAGTCAAAGCGCAGAGAATAGTGGTGACCTGTGCGCACTGCTTCAACACCGTCGCGAATGAGTTCCCCCAGCTGAACGGCCACTTTGAGGTTCTACACCACACCCAGTTGCTGAACCGTCTTGTCAGGGAGGGTGCGCTGAAGCCCGTTGCGCCCTCGCCCGAAGAAGCTCAGAAGGTCACGTACCACGACCCCTGCTTCTTGGGGCGTCACAATAAGGTTTTTGAGGCTCCTCGGGAACTCGTAGAGTCGCAGCCGGATGTGAACCTGGTGGAGATGACACAGAACCGAGAGTTAGCGATGTGCTGCGGCGCCGGAGGTGCGCGCGCGTGGATGGAGGAAACCCGCGGGACACGCATCGCGTCGGCGCGGATGGAGCAGGCCCTCGATACGGGCGCCTCCACCATCGCAACCGCATGTCCGTTCTGCACGCAGATGTTGGACTCCGCGGTCCCATCGGGAAGTCATGTGGAGATCAAGGACGTGGCGGTCTTAATGCTGGAAGGTGTGCACAGGGGCCAGGGCGGTTAGGCGACGCACGGAGCCGACCTTCGGCACTGCGTTGGCCAAGCGGGCGCTGCGTTCGCAAGCCGACCGTGCAAACCAGCCCTGCTTCGGGCACTGCGCTCGCAAGCCGACCGTGCAAACCAACCCTGCTTCGGGCACTGCGTTCGCAAACACACAGGCCCACCAGGTTACCTGCTTGTTGAACGTCTCCCTGTTTACCGTCGGCCCGGGATTTCTGCTGTTGCTCCGGGTTGTCCGTTTGCTCGTTTGTCCCAACCCCGGGGTTCCTGGTGGTCCTGTTCGTTGTAAATGAGCCTGTTTGTTGTTTCAAAACAGTGGTTGTTTTCCTGGATGTTGCCGAACTTCCTGCTTGTTGTGGTGCGGCAGCCCTGGGTATCCCAAGTTCTGTTGCGAACGCGTGTTGAGGAACCCTCACTGCTTCGTGTTCAGCTCTTGTCGGCTCGTTTCAGAGTCCCCTTTTGGTGCCTGCATGGCTTAGATCTTCGTTAATCGGCGTGAAACAGCTTGCTTCAACGCACCCTGTGTGAGCTGGACGCACGTTGTGTGAGCTGAACACACGATGTGCATGCACCCAAGGTGTGTTGAGCTCACACATCGTGTGTTGAACCAACCCAACGTGTGGCCAAGCAACCCTTCATGGGTCAAAAAGGGCGCCACTAAAGATGGGTTGTGGCTTGTGTAGTCATCGGCCATGTATAGCAGTTCGGTTCCTGGAAGACTGTGTCGGATGTTGGTGGCTGCATGCGTGTGCGTGTGCGAGCGCACCGCCATTGTGCGTGTGCGAGCGAGCCGCCCGTGCGCATCGCCGCTGTGTGGGTTTTCCAGGGTTGCGGCAGTTGTCGGGGGTTGCGGCAGGTTTGCTCTCAACAAACAGACGAATCTGACTCCAACCCAGGAGAAAGCCAGAGTGAGGGATTCTGGGGCGGCTACGAAGAGGCGATCCAACCGAACAATGCGCATGCGCAGTGCATTCCGAGCGCGTGCGGAATGTTGGGCTGTGTCAAGTTCTGTGGACGGTAGAACGCTTGGTTGTTGGTTTTTAGGC
>CAZTTD010000016.1:21459-36578 GCA_964616925.1 uncultured Actinomyces sp. | reverse complement strand
CGCCGCGCACACAGCCGGCAGCACACGACCGACAACAGAAATCGCCAAGATGGCATGCGAACCCCCAAGATGGCTAAGCCATCTTGACCCCTCCAGAGCCAACTTGATCCGTGCCATCCCATCTCGACCTATCTGGAGCCAACTTGGCTATATCTGCCCTCAAAAAGAACGGATGCCAACCACTGAAGTAGTCAAGGTGGCATGCGAACCCCCAAGATGGCTGCGCAAACACGTGCAATAGCCGCAAAAGGAGCGTTTGTCTCTTGTACTGCACGGACTATCGAAGGTTGGTAACCGGATCAGAGCCGTTGGAGGCTCCGGCGGTGCAACAAACAGGAAAACAAACAACAACCAGGAAAACGGGGCCCGAAACGGCTGCTATAAACAGGAAAACAACGAGTTTTCCCCTCAGCCGCAGTTGTAAGTTTGGCTGCTTATGAAGGGGTCACAGGCAGGAAAACTCACAACCAACAGGAAAACGGACAACATCCAGGAAAACAACCACTGTTTTGAAGCAACAAACAGGCCCAAAACGCACTAGCACCGAAGTTCGTTGAGGCGAAGTGCGTTGGGGCGGGGTGCGTTGGGATGAAGTGCGTTGGGGCGGAGGCGTTGAGGCGGAGTGCGTTGGGATGAACTTCGTTGGGATAAAGCGCGTTGGAATGGGAGCGGGAGGGCGCGGGCATGCGAAAGGCGCGACGTGCATTTCTGCTCGTCGCGCCTTGACGCTAGGTTCCGAAGCGGGCGGGAACCGGATCCAGGACCCGGTCGGAGCGGGAGTCCGGTCGACCAGCCAACCGACGACCGGCCAACCGACGACCAGCCGACCGGTCAAGCCGGCAACCAGCCAACCAGCCAACCAGCCAACCGACCCAAAATCCCCTATACGCGCTTCGTGTTTGCTCCCGGCTTCGCACCTTCCTTGAATCCGGTTTGGTACGTGCCCTTACCGCTCATCGACTGGAACGCTGGGACTTCCTCAGCGCCCTGCCAGGTGCCGGGTGAGCCGACCTCGGTCCCTCGACTGCGGTAAACCATGTACGGCCTAGCCGGGTAGAGGACCGGTGGAGCCACTGCGTGCACCAACCGGGTGTACGGCAGAATCGCAAACAGCAGCAAGCCCGCAACAATGTGGACCTTGAACTCCCACGGGACATCCACCATCAGCTGCGCTTCAGGGTGGAAGTAGAACAGCGACCTAAACCAAGGGCTGATCGTCTCCCGGTAGTTGTAGCCGTGCGCGCCACCGAACACCTGGGTTGAAACCGTTGCCAGTGACCCCAAAGCGATCGCGGCAATCAGCATCACGTACATCACGATGTCCCCAGGAGACGTCGCAAGCCGCACCGACTTGTACTTGAACCGCCGGATCAACAGTCCGATCAAACCCACAATCGTCATCAGGCCCGCAAACGACCCCACGCTTACCGCCATGAAGTGGTATGCACCCTCAGAGATACCCACAGCCGCGGTCCAGCTCTCCGGAATGATCAGGCCCATTATGTGCCCCATCACCACCAGCAGGATGCCGTAGTGGAACAGCGGGGAAGAAATCCGCAACCACTTGCGCTCATACGTCTCTGTAGAGCGGGTCACCCAACCAAACTTGTCCAGCCTCCACCGCCAAACGATGCCGATGAACAGCGAAGCGAGCGCCAGGTACGGGAAAATTATCCACAGGAATATATTCCAAAAACTCATGATTTGCTCCATGCAAGTGGCTGGTGGACGCCGACCATTTCAGTTGGCGGTCCTTGGCTGACTAGGCGCTGGAAGCGCTCCATTACTTCGTCTGAGACCTCCGGCAGCGTCGCCGCCAGAGCATCCAGGAGATGCGCGTACGGAGAGTTCACCCCGTGCAACGCCGAGCGCATAACCTCTATCCCATCCCTATGCGACGCCAACAGCTCCCACACCATCGGATCTCCCGATGTCGCGGACAACTCCAGGATCACTGGAAGGTAGTCATCCAACTCGTCATTATCGTTCTCATAGCCCATCGCATTGATGAACTCCTTGAACCCCAAAATCGCGCTACCCCGCAACCTCGTATCCCCAGCCACGTAGTAGCTCAGGTAAAGCGCGGTGCGGCGCTGCTGATCGAACGTGTCAACATAGTGAACCGCGATTTCACTTCGAGGGCGGCTGCTGGCCCAGTCCACGAACGCGTCCAGATGAGCGCGGACGCCCTCGGGCAAATCCGCGCGCACCTGCTCATACGCTTCAATGGCCGGCGCGAACCTCTCCTCCGGGTACTCCAGTAGCGCCGCCACCAGCATGTGGATAGTGCGCATCTGCTGGGGCGTACACGCCACCGGTTCGACCGCGGCGACGGGCGAGGGTGTCAAAAAACGAACTTGCCCCCGCCTCTTGCCCTTATCTTTCACAACGCCCTGCCTGACCCGCGGCCATCGGACCACGACTTCAGGTCGACGCGGACCGGTTCACGAACCGCCGTTTTGGTCGAGGCCGTTACGCCACAACCGATCGCTGAGCTGCACGCGTGCGGAGCGCCCTCGCCCAAATAACCCGGGTCACCAATGCCGTCGGTGTCAATCCCCAGCTCCTCCATACGCGGGGCCGGCGCACTGCCACCTTCCGGTATGACGTAGCGGTCGTCGTACTTCGCGATGGCCAGCAGGCGGTACATTTCCTCCAGTTGCTTGCCCGTCAAGCCAACCGCATCCGCAATCTCCGGGTCCACGGGCATATCCATGTTCACGGCGCGCATGTGGGAACGCATGGCGGCAAGGCGGCGCAAAGCCAGCTCAACGGGGCGCGGATCACCCGCGGTGAAGAGCTCCGCCAAGTAGTCCAGCGGGATACGCATCTTCGACAGCGTGGTGAGCAGGATCCGGTGATCCTCCCCATCTGCGCCGGAGGCCGTCACCGCATCCACAACCGGCGCCAACGGCGGCACGTACCAAACCATCGGCATGGTTCGGTACTCCGGGTGCAGGGGAAGCGCCAAACGGTATTCCTTGATCAGCGTCCAGATGGGGGACTCCTGTGCCGCCAAAATCCAGCGGTCAGAGATCCCTTCCTTCTGTGCCGCAGCGACGACCAGCGGGTCGTGCGGATCCAGGAGGATGTCCAACTGAGCCTCGTAAAGGTCCTGCTCATTCTCCGTGGCCGCAGCCTCCCCAACACGGTCTGCGTCGTACAGCATGACGCCCAGGTAGCGCAGGCGACCAACACAGGTCTCAGAGCAAACCGTTGGCTCCCCAATCTCAATGCGTGGGTAGCACAGCGTGCACTTCTCACTCTTGCCGGTTTCGTGGTTGAAGAAGATCTTCTTGTACGGGCAGGCTGCCACGCACATGCGCCAACCGCGGCAGGCGTCTTGATCGACGAGGACGATCCCGTCCTCGTTCCTCTTATAAATGGCACCCGATGGGCACGCCGCCATGCAAGTTGGGTTCAGGCAGTGTTCACAGATGCGCGGCAGGTAGAACATGAAGGAAGACTCAATGTCAGCCTTCACCTTCGTGGAAATCTGGTCCAGGATCGGGTCACCAGCCAGCGCTTCCGCACCGCCACCCAAATCGTCATCCCAGTTCGGACCCCATTCAATGGTGTCTATGTTGTCACCGGTGATCTGACTGATCGGGCGGGCAACAGGCAAATGCTTCGAATCCTTGGGCGCGGAGAGCAACTTGTCGTACTCATACGTCCAGGGTTCGTAGTAGTCCTCCAGCAGCGGCATCCGGGGGGACGCGAAGATCTGGCTGAGCACATTCAGGCGGCCACCGGAGCGTGGCACCAACTTCCCATTCTTCGTGCGCTTCCAACCACCGCGCCACTCTTCCTGGTCTTCCCACTTCTTCGGGTAGCCGGTACCGGGGCGCGTCTCCACGTTGTTGAACCACATGTATTCCGTGCCTGCACGGTTGGTCCAGGTTTGCTTGCAAGTGACAGAGCAGGTGTGGCACCCAATGCACTTGTCAAGGTTCATAACCATTGCGACTTGAGCCATGACTTTCATCAGTACGTAACCTCCTGGCTGCGCTTACGGATAAGGGACACTTCATCGCGCTGGCTGCCCGTGGGTCCCACGTAGTTGAACGCGTAGGAATGCTGGGCGTAGGCACCGATGAGGTGAGTTGGCTTGATCAGGATTCGTGTAAGAGAGTTGTGGATGCCACCGCGGCGTCCAGTCGTCTCCGTGAGTGGCGTGCCGATGATGCGTTCTTGCGCGTGGTACATGTACACCGTGCCCTCTGGCAGACGGTGAGACACGATTGCGCGGGCAACAACGACGCCGTTGCGGTTCCAGGACTCCACCCAGTCGTTGTCCACCACACCGATCTTTTCCGCGTCCTGCGGGCTCAGCCAAATGGACTGGCCACCGCGCGAAAGCGTCAGCATGTGGGGGTTGTCGAAGTACTGGGAGTGGATGGCCCACTTGTGGTGCGGGGTCAGGTAGCGAACGGCAACCGATGCTGCGCCGTCGTATGTGCCCCTCTCACCAACTGTTGGCTCATCGTAGAGATGGTTGAGTGCAAGCGGTGCCTTGAATATCGGCAACGCCTCCCCAAGGTCCCTCATCCAGTCGTGATCCAGGTAGTAGTGCTGGCGGCCGGTGAGGGTGTGGAACGGACGTCCTCGTTCAATATTCTGGGAGAACGCCGTGTAGCGCCTGCCCCCGTGCTCAGAGCCGGACCATTCGGGGGACGTTATCACGTTCTCCGGGCCCTTTTCCTGCAGTTGCTGGATTGAAATGACCTTGTCCTCAGACCCGGACGAAAGATCCGCCAACTCAGTTCCGGTGCGCTTCTCAAGCGTCTCAAAACCGGTGGTTGCCAAACGCCCGTTCGTCGTCCCCGAAAGCGCCAGCACCATGTCGGCCGCTGCCTTCGCGGTCTCAATGATGGGGCCTCCCGTGACGGGGTGGATCCCGTACTTCTTACCCAGCGCCTCAACTTCCGGTGTCGGGTCGTACACGACACCCTTGGTCACCAGGCCAACCTTGGTCGCAAGCGGGCCAATGGAGTTGAAGCGGTGAATCAACGTGGAGTAGTCGCGTTCCGCCGGAATCAACTTCGGCATGTTGATTCCAGGTGTCAGCGGCATCTTGTCGAGGTCGGCAACGATACCGCGCGGGTTCGCGTACTCATCCGGGCTGTCGTGCGCCAGTGGAACAGGAATGATGTCCGTCTGGGTACCAAGGTGCACTTCTGCCATATCCGACACGCGGGCTGCCAACTCTTGGAAGAGTTCGTAGTCCGTGCGTGCTTCCCACGGCGGGTCAATCGCGGCGTCGAACGCATGGATGAATGGGTGCATGTCCGTTGAGGACAGGTCATCCTTCTCGTACCAAGTCGCGGCCGGGAAGACCAAGTCGGACATCAGCGTTGTGGTCGTGTTGCGGAAGTCAACCGTCATCAAGAGGTCGACCTTGCCGCTACCTGCGGCTTCGCGCCAAACCATGTATTCGGGCCGGCGCTTCTCCGGAAGCTCCTTGGCCGTTATCGCGTCATCCGCGCCAACCATGTGGCGGTAGAAGAACTCCGCACCCTTGGCGGTGTTACCCAGAAGGTTTGTTCGCCACGAGGTGAGGATGCGCGGGAAGTTCTCCGGGTTATCCGGGTCTTCACACGCGAACTTTAGCTCACCCTTTTCCAACTGATCGACAATGTACTGAGGTCCAGGAACCCCGGCCTCACGCGCCTCCTGCCCAAGCAGCAGCGTCGACTTGTTGAACGTCGGGAAGGATGGCATCCAGCCGCGCTTCATGGATTCAACAAGAGTGTCGGCTGTGGAGATGCCCTTCCAGTCGAGGTCGGCCAGCGGTGAGCGCAACTTATCAACGGGGGTTCCGTCATAGCGCCACTGGTCGGTGATCAGGTAGAAGAACCCGGTGGTGATCATCTGCCGCGGCGGACGCACCCAGTCAAGCCCGAAGGTGTACTGCGCCCAACCGGTGATCGGGCGGACCTTCTCCTGGCCGACGTAGTGTGCCCAGCCACCACCGTTGACGCCCTGGGTTGCACACATTGACGTGAGGGCCAGGAACGTACGGTAGATGGTGTCGGAATGGTAGTAGTGGTTCGTGCCGGCGCCCATGACAATCTGGGAGCGACCCTTGGAGTCAACAGAGCTCTGCGCGAACTCCCGACCGATCCTTATCGCAGCGTTTGCGGGAACACCCGTGTGGGCTTCCTGCCACGCGGGCGTTGGGACCTGTTCCACGTCGTCGTAGCCGGTTGGCCATTCGCCCGGCAACCCATCCCGCTCAACGCCGTACTGCGCCAGCAAGATGTCGTACACCGTGGTTACAAGGTCATCGCCGACCTTCACCGCGGGCACGCCGCGCTTGTAAACCCCGGCGCCGGGGGAGACCTGGTCAGACGTTGCCGGCAGATCGAAGCGTGGAAGGAGAATCTCTACGCCTTCCGCGCCCTTGATCTCCGCTGCTGAGATGTGCGGATCTATACCGCGCATCTCCAGGTTCCACTTACCTTCGCCCTCGGCCCCAAAGTGGTCCGCGGAGGTGCCACCGGGATCCGAGATCCCCTTCTTCTTATCCCACACCAGCGTGCGGAACGCCGCGTGCTCAGACTTCGCCAAGTCTTCGCCAGCCACGCCATCGGCAGCGACTACGAACTTCGCCGGAACGTACGCGCCGTCCTTCTTCGCCAGCTTCACAAGGAAGGGGGAGTCGGTGAACTTCTTCATGTAATCCAAGAAGAATGGCTCCTGGCGTCCAACGTGGAACTCTTTCAAGATCACGTGGCCCATTGCCATTGCCAGCGCGCCGTCGGCACCGGGTGCGATCCGCAACCACTCATCCGCGAACTTAGTGTTCGCCGCGTAGTCGGGGGATACGGCCACGACCTTTTGGCCGTGGTAACGCGCCTCAGTCATGAAGTGAGCGTCGGGGGTACGCGTCTGCGGGATGTTGGAACCCCACATGATCAGGTACTGGGAGTTGTACCAGTCACCAGATTCGGGAACGTCCGTCTGGTCGCCAAACACTTCGGGCGAGGCCGGTGGGAGGTCCGCGTACCAGTCGTAGAACGACAGCATGGATCCGCCCATAAGCTCATAGAACCGCGCGCCCGCTCCGTAGGACACCTGCGACATCGCGGGGATCACGGAGAAGCCGAACATGCGGTCCGGTCCATAGCGCTTGGTGGTGTAGACGTGGGCGGCAGTCGCGATTTCCATCGCTTCGTCCCAGGTTGCGCGGACCAGGCCGCCGCGACCACGGGCCGCCTTATACGCCGCCGACTTCTTCGGGTCTTCAACCACGTCGCGCCAGGCAAGCACCGGGTCCTTCAAGCGCGCCTTGGCCTCACGGTAGTAATCCAACAGCACGCCCCGAACGTACGGGTAGCGGATGCGCGTCGGGGAGTACGTGTACCAGGAGAACGCAGCACCACGGGGGCATCCGCGCGGCTCATACTCCGGCATATCGGGTCCGGTCGTGGGGTAGTCCACCGCTTGGGTTTCCCAAGTGATGACGCCGTTCTTGACATAAACCCACCAGGAGCAGGAACCAGTGCAGTTCACGCCGTGGGTTGAACGCACCTTACGGTCGTGGTTCCAGCGTTGGCGGTAGAACTGGTCTGCTTCGCGACCACCCTCAAGGAACAGTTGCTTTGAGTTGCTGGCTTTCGCGCGAGGCCGCAAATACGCCCCCAACTTGGCAACAGAATCCGGGAGGGTAAAGGGAGAGGTTTCAGCCATCAGTTTCCTCACTCAACTCTTCGTCATGCGGGGAGGGGCCCATAAGTCAGGCGCCTTCGCACAGACGCCAAAAATGCGCCCGTGTCCCCATCGCATCTATTCAATAACGAGTCCGCCGTCACACCCCAGAAACCGCATGATTCCGCCTATTCCACAGGTGTCGCATATGTGGGTTTTTCGTTGAAATAGTAACGATTGTGTTGCCTAATTGGGTGCGCCGGTGTTGGGTCGAGGGCGTCCTGGGACTAAAGGCTCACGGGTCCACGCGGTGCTATTTCGCGCGCATTTTGGGTGCAGAACACAAGTTTGCGGGCGTTCCGCGAGATAGCGCGCGAAACGTTGACTTTCGTCGCGTATCAAAAATCGGGAGTGACGGTCGAGGGCGACCGGTGCAACATCGATTCGCATCCTACGCTTCGCGGGATGTCATTGGAAGTGGTATATGCTGACGTTTGGCCGCGTAAGTTTCGTGTATGCGGACAAGAAAGGGTGATGATGACGCAAATACGGATTAGGGATGCTGCGACGTTCCTTGGCGTAAGTGACGATACCGTGCGTCGCTGGATTGAAGGTGGGCTACTTCCGGTGGAGGTGGACTCCAGTAACCGAAAGGTTATTGACGGAAAAGCTCTTGCCCAGTTCGCTCAATCCCAGGCTACGCCTCCGCCCGACCACTCCCCGGGTCTGACATCCGCCCGAAACCGCCTGGTGGGACTTGTAACCAAGGTGACGTCCGACAGGGTGATGTCGCAGGTGGAAATGCAGTGTGGACCCTTTCGCATCGTTTCCCTCATGAGCACGGAAGCGGTCAACCAGCTGGGATTAGAACCCGGATCAGTCGCGGTCGCAGTCGTGAAGGCGACAACCGTGATTGTGGAGGCTCCCTAGGTGTGAACCTGGGAGGCAAATCTAAAGGAGATTTGAAAATGAAGCGTAATTTTGCCGGCATCGTCCTCTCAGTTGGGGCGCTGGCGCTTGCACTTGGGGGCTGCAGCTCCGCCAAAGATGATTCAAAGGGCGAACAGCCAGCCCAAAGCACCGAAAGTGCGGCAAGCAGCGAATCGGCAGACACTACTGAAGAGCGAACGCTGACCGTCTTTGCGGCTGCATCAATGGAGCCCACGTTCACGGAGCTGGCAGAAGTCTTTGAGGAAGAGCACCCCGGGGTGACCGTGATCTTCAACTTCGCAGGCTCCCAAACCCTTCAGGAGCAGATCGTTGAAGGCGCACCCGCAGACGTGTTCGCTTCCGCAAACACCAAGCAGATGGAGCCGGTGGTAGATGCGGGGCTGAATGCTGCAGAGCCCATCATCTACGCAACGAATGAGTTGGCCATCGTCACGCCTTTGGACAACCCGGCGGGCATTGAAACGTTCGCGAATCTAGCGGAGCCCGGCCTCAACCTAGTCATCTGTGCTCCAGAAGTTCCCTGCGGATCGGCCACTGAAAAGATTGTTGAAGCCACTGGCGTTACACTGTCTCCGGTGTCAGAAGAGCAGTCCGTCACCGACGTCCTAAACAAGGTTCAGGTCGGTGAAGCAGATGCGGGTCTGGTCTACAAGACCGATGCGCAGTCCGCGAAGGACACCGTTCTTGCTATTGCCTTCCCGGAATCCGCGAAAGCCATCAACAAGAACCCGATCGTTGCATTGACGACCGGCAGTGAACCGGAGCTTGGGCAGGAATGGGTTGATTTCATCCTGAGCCCGGCAGTCCAGGAGATCCTAAAAGAGGCAGGATTTGGTCCGGCAGAGTAAGCACATCGGCGCCCCGCGCCCGTATTCGGGACTCCCCGGTTGGCTTTACATTCCAGCGTTCATCGGTGCACTGTTCATACTTTTGCCGCTGGTCGCAATGTCATTGCGCCTGGACTGGAGTAATTTCGTCCCGCTGATTACCTCGTCCTCGTCCATAACCGCGCTTCTCCTCAGCCTGAAGACTGCGGGTACCTCCACCTTGCTCTGCCTCATTTTTGGTGTTCCCATGGCAATGGTGCTTGCGCGCGCGCACTTTCCGGGGCAGAAAATCCTGCGATCCTTCGTGCTACTTCCCTTAGTGCTGCCGCCTGTCGTTGGCGGTATTGCGCTGCTGTACACGTTCGGGAGGCGGGGCCTAATCGGACAGCACCTGGAGGTTCTGGGAGTAAGCATCGCTTTCTCCACAACCGCCGTCGTCCTCGCACAGACGTTTGTTGCGCTCCCGTTCCTGGTCGTTTCCCTGGAGGGCACCCTACGCACGCTGGGGCAGAAGTATGAGTTGGCGGCGGCGACTTTGGGGGCCTCGCCCTCGCGCGTCCTCTCCCGCATCACGCTGCCCCTGATACTGCCGGGACTGGCGTCTGCCGCAGTTCTGTCCTTTGCCCGCGCGTTGGGGGAGTTCGGCGCAACCATCACGTTCGCCGGCAGTTTGGAGGGCGTCACGCGAACACTGCCCCTTGAAATCTATCTGGAGCGCGTCTCCGACCCCGACGCGGCAATCGCACTCTCCCTGGTCCTCATTGCCGTTGCCATTGTGGTCACGTTCGTAACTTCGTGGATTTCCCAGAGGGCGCGCCAATGACCCTTCATTTTTCCGCTCAACTGGCGGAACGCAATTTCGACGTGTCGCTGAGGGTTGAGACGGGGGAGCGCATCGCGGTGCTCGGCCCCAATGGCTCCGGAAAGTCCACGTTGCTGGGCATTCTGGCAGGCACGGTCCGCCCGGATTCGGGGCGAGCAGAGCTGGACGGAACCGTACTTTTTGACCTGCCGGCTCGCGCACAAACGCCCTCGCCCAGACGGCGACCGACCTGGACCAAACCGCACACGCGCGGTGTGTCCCTCCTGTCCCAGGACGCCCTGCTTTTCCCGCATATGGACGTGGCTGCGAACGTGGCGTTTGGCCCGATTTCGAAGGGCACGTCTAGGAGCGAGGCCGCGGAGCAGGCGAAATACTGGCTCGACCAAGTGGGCGTGGGGGAGTTGGGCGCGCGCAAACCCCAGCGACTATCGGGCGGTCAGGCCCAACGCGTCGCGATTGCGAGGGCTCTCGCGACAGACCCGAAAATGCTGCTTCTGGATGAGCCGATGGCCGCCCTAGACGTCGCGGTTGCCCCCCAGTTGCGCCGTCTGTTTCGCACCGTGTTGGGCGGACAAACCACTTTGATCGTGACGCACGACCTGCTGGATGCCGCGTTGCTCTCTAACCGAACCGTTGTTTTGGAACGAGGGCGGATCGTGGAAGAGGGGCAAACCGACCAGGTTCTCCAGCACCCAAAGACAAAATTCACGGCAGGTTTGGCGGGGCTGAACCTGGTGCGCGGGACCTATCGGGATGGCGCGGTCGTGTCGCCTTCTGGGTTCCGCGTGGAGGGGACGGTTAGGGACGATTCCGGCGCGGGGTGGAGCGGGGGACATGAGGCCGCCGCCATGTTCGCCCCCAGCGCGGTGTCGGTCTTCGCGGATGTGACCGCGGGCAGTCCGCGGAACAACGCCTGGGTGACGGTGGAGGACCTGGAACCGAAGGGCGACCTCATAGCAGTGAGGGCCGTCACTAAGCAGGGGCAGACGCTGGTTGCAGACGTGACCCTGGCGTCTGTTGCCGCGATGGACCTCTACCCGGGCAAACGCGTGGTTTTCTCCGTGAAAGCTGCGTCCGTCACAATCTACCCGGCGTGACCCCGGGCGCGCTATCTAGCGCTACGCAGGCGCCGTCCTAGTCCGCGGATTCTGAAGCGGGGCTTTTCGAGGTCGCAATCGCGATCCTCCCACCCCCGTACGTGCGCGGTTGGGATCCGTCCGCGGCTTGGGGAACGGGGATGAGTCCCAAGTCGCCCTCGTTCGCCAACTCATTACCCAACACCTGGTCGGTCAGGCGCTCCAAAAGCGCTTCCGGGCCACGAGCGCGACGAAGCGTGGTGCGCCCGGAGTCATCGAAACGCGCCAACTGCCAGGGTGGCACCAGACTGAGGTACGCGGCGACGACCTCTTCCGGAGTCTCCTCCATCCCCGTGCGAAGCCAGGATGAAATCATGACGATTGTGTTGTGCACCTGCTGGGAAATGGCCATTTCCGTCCAAAGGTCAGACGGCTGGGGCCCATCAATGTGCGCGCGGAATGCATGCACGTACGAGCTGAAAATGTCCTGAAAACAGACGGAAAGCATCGCTAGAACAACAGATTGTCCGTCAGCCGTAAACACGTGCCGGTAGACGCCCTCTTTCTGACGCACGTGGTTCAAAAGGTTCAGGTGCACCTGCCGCCACCGCATTAGATAGCCTGGCCCGGTGTCGTCAAGGAGGTTCGCCAGCGGGGCCATGTCGGAGTTGAGCTCACCTATGAGGTAGTCCGCAAGAAACGCCGCGGGGGATTCCGCGTGCTTGTAGAAAGTGGTGCGCGAAACCTTCGCGGCAGAGGTCAGTTCCGACACAGAAATCTGGTCAGCGGGCTTTTCAGCGGCGATCTCCAAGAGCGCGTTCGTCAGTTTGGTTCTTATGCGTTGGAAACGCGGATCGTCCTCCGGCCTGCGCGCTTCGTGTCCCACATTTTCGGCGAGGGCGGAACTGACGGCGCCTCCAACCGTAGAGAGCCGGCATGAGGGCGGGAGCAAGGGTTGTTCGCTGCTCATCGCATCACACGCTCCTAAGGTTCCACCGGGCAATCTGCCGTGACCACAGTGTCTGCGGCCAGGCGTTGACGCACTGATTCCCATCAAGGATAAATGGGAAGAGCCGCTCTGGGAGCGCTATAGGATGTTGTGCATGCCAAGAATCGCTGTGATTACCGTCTCCGATCGTGTTTCTTCTGGGAAAAGGGAGGACCTTTCGGGACCTTTAGCCGCAAGATTGCTTCGCCAGTACGGCGACGTCACTTCCATTGCCGTTATTCCTGACGGCGTCGGGTCGGTTGGTCGGGCAATTGAGGAGGCGGTCGGCGCCGGTGCCGATGTCGTGTTTACGACCGGAGGAACAGGGGTCACGGCACGCGACGCAACCCCGGAGGGCACTGCTCCGCTGCTCACCCAGCGTATGGAGGGCATTGAGCATCTGCTCCGCTCCAACCCAAACGTTCCCCAGGCTGCGCTTTCCCGGGGATTGGCGGGCGTCGTCAAGGTGGAAGATCAGCAGGCATTCGTCCTGAACGCACCCGGATCGCAAGGTGGCGTGCGCGACGCGGTGCGCATAGTTGGCCCGCTTCTGGAACATATTGTGTCCCAGATGCACGGCGGGGACCATCCGGAGCCGGATTCGCGCCATTCGCCCTCGCACCGCGGACATGACGCCGCAACTTGGCAAACGCAGAATCGCGGGCAAAGTGATGGCGAGGACGCCAAGGTCCAACTGGCGGGCGTCTCCGCCGATGCGATCGTCATGCAGGACCTAGTGGACGCGGTTGATGACGACACGGCGGGCGCCCTCGTAACGTTCTGCGGGCAGGTCCGCAACCACGACAACGCGCGTCCGGTGGTCGCGATTGACTACGAAGCTCACCCCGACGCGGATGCGGTTGTTGCCAGGATCGCGCGGATGGCGGCCTCGGAATCAGGGGCATGCAAGATCGCCGTTCTACACCGCACGGGACACCTAAAGGTTGGCGACGTCGCGCTTGGGGCTGCGGTATCGGCGTCCCATCGCAAGGAAGCGCTGCGCGTCTTGGAGGAAGTCGTGGAGCAGGTGAAGATGCAACTGCCCGTCTGGAAGTGCCAGTATTTCGAGGACGGCACGAAAGAGTGGACCGGGGCTGCGTAGAAAAGGAAGTGGTGGGAGTGTTTGTGGCGGTAGTGACGTGCTCGGACAGGGCGTTTGAGGATCCAGCGGAGGACCGCGCTGGGGCAGTATTGCGTAAAGGGCTGGCGGCTTTGGGGTTTCAGGTTGCGCCGCCGGTTGTTTTGCCCAGCGAAAAGGGTCTGATTACGAGTGCGATAACAGAGGCGATCGAGGGCGGCGCGCGCGTGGTCGTTACCACCGGTGGCACGGGGCTTCTCCCTCGGGACGTGACCGTGGAGGCAACGGAGCCGCTGTTGGACTACGCGCTGCCGGGGATCATGGAAGAGGTGCGCCGGGTCGGCGCCCAGAAGACGCCGCTGTCGCTTCTGTCGCGTGGGGTTGTGGGTGTGTGCTCCCTGGACGGGTACCCGCGGGCGCTCATCATCAACGCGCCGGGATCGCGCGGAGGGGCACGCGACACGCTGGCGGTTGTGGGACCAGTCCTGGGTCGGATAGTCGATTCGCTGGACGGCGTTGACCACGACTTGAGCCGCCCACCAAGTCTGTAGGGCTTCCTCAAAGATCGGTAAGGACCGTCTCAGAGGGACATTGAACTTGTGCCGCCTGCCAAGTCAGTACGGCTTCCTCAAAGAGGCACAAAAAGGTGTTTCTGGAGTGGGTTTAGCGGGTGAGTCTCTGGCATGCGCCCATGCTCCACCCAAGGGTGGTCGATGCCCATGCAAGCACGGATATGTGACCTTTCTGCTTCCCATGCAAGCATGGATACATGTTCATTTTGCTTACCATGCAAGCATGGATACATGTCCATTTTGCTTACCATGCAAGCCGGATAGATGTTCATTTTGCAGGCGCTTCACAAGAGGGGCTGTGGGGACCACATGATTCACGATGATTCACGGCTGGCTAATTCCTCATCGCCTCCGGCGCGCGGCTAACTGGTGCGATGGCCCTGGAAGTCAAGGGCAGATATCACCAAGTTGGCTCCAGATAGGCCGAGATGGCACGGTACGAATCAAGTTGGCTCTGGATAGGCCAAGATGGCATGGCCATCTTGGGGGTTGGCAAGCCATCTTGACTACTTCTGTGGTTGGCATCCGTTTCTTGAGGGCAGATATCGCCAAGTTGGCTCTGGAGGGGCCGAGGTGGCATGGCCATCTTGGCGGTTGGCAAGCCATCTTGACTACTTCTGTGGTTGACCGTGTACTGCAGGCTGCGTATAACGCACACCCCAGATCCGGTAATACCAATCCTGCCAGCCGGTCCCAGACCAACCACCACAAATACTTACAGAAGCGCCATTTGCACCCCTGAGGTGGGGTCGTGCTCTCAAATGTGTTCTTTCCGTGCCCGGGATGCAGGGTATTAGTGCGCCCTCAAACGTTAGATCGTCGTTGTCGCTTAAGATCGCCGTTGTTGCATAGCTATAGCGGCGATCTAGGACGATAACTGCGATCTAGGCCGCTCGAAACAAACTCGGCGCGGCACAAAGGCCAAAGACGACCCTGAAATGAGCCGAAGCGAGCCTAAAAACGCTGAAGCGGAGCCGAACCGAGCCGAAGAGCACTGAAGCGGGGCCGAACCGAGCCGAAGAGCACTGAAGCGAAGCCGCGGGCCCCCTCAAAGCCGGTCCGCAACGGAATCCCGGGGCGTTTAGCGGTGCCGCGGTGCAACAAACAGGAAAACAATCAACAAGCAGGAAAACAATCAACAAGCAGGAAAACAA
>CAZTTD010000016.1:12292-21359 GCA_964616925.1 uncultured Actinomyces sp. | reverse complement strand
GACGAACGTGGAAGCAGCAGAGTGGGTGACGACCATGGAATCAAGCGGGATCGGTCCTGGGTCTAATGGTCGATTCGCGGCACGGCGTCGACCACGACTTGAGCCGACTACGAAGTTAGCAGGATTTACTCGGGCCGCACCCAGTCTCCGCTGCGCCCGCCGGACTTGGATGTCACTTTCGCGTGGCTGATCTCTGCGGTCCGGTCAACACCCTTGACCATATCCACCACCGCTAAGGCCGCCACGGTAACTGCGGTGAGTGCCTCCATTTCAACGCCGGTTCGGTCAGCGGTTTTGACTTCCGCGCGGATCATTACGCCCTCGTCCACAATCTCAATGTCGAGGACGACCCCGTGAACGCCAATCACATGCGCCAACGGGAGAAGGTCGGGGACCTTCTTCGCCGCAGCAATGCCAGCAACCCGTGCAACCGCCAGTACGTCCCCCTTTGGCACTGTTCCATCCCGCAGCGCCTGAACGATCTGCGGGGAAGTGGTTACCAGTGCCTGTGCGCCGGCAGTCCTTACCGTCGGGTTCTTAGCGGTGACGTCAACCATGCGTGCGTCACCGTCGGAGTTAAGGTGAGTAAATTTCATGAGCTCATCGAGTCCGTTCAGTTGCCATGACTAGTTTCGCGTGCGTGCCCGTCACCCGATGGCTCAGCACCTCTGTTGGTCCCATCTTTGTGCTTTGCATCCTTGCGTTCTGCATCTTTGGGTTCCCCAGCCGGTTGGCTGCTGAGAGCTGGACGCGGGTCACTTGGCGCCGCGTGCGGGTCACTTGGCCCCGCGTGGGAATCGTTTGGTCTCGCGTGCGGGTCACCGGGCGCTCCGTGAGAGTTAGCCGCCTTCGGATCCACCATCGTCTGCAGATAACGGACCTGATTGTAAACCTGATGAACTTGGCCCGTAGTGGCCGGCGCTGTGTTCGGATTGGTATGACGCGTTGCCACTTCCATCATTAGGGACCCAAGGATCGCAGTGGTCACGCCAAGGAGCACCAATCCACCGAACATCAGGGTCACTCCAATGACTCTGCCCGCTCCCGTGACGGGCGTGAAATCGCCATAACCCGTCGTGGTGACCGTGACGCACGCCCACCAAATCGCGTCCTCGAAGCTCTTAATGTTGGCGTTTTGTGCATAGCGTTCCGCATCTAGTACACCCAGCGCGGACAAGTAAATCAGGATCGCTGCGGACCCCGCGCCATAGACAATGATGCGGATACGCATCCTGTCTCCTGGAGTTGCTTTACGCCCCTGTAGTCGGGTGAAGATCCGCAGGAGAAGCACCAGGCGCAGAACCGGCAAGAGCGACCACGCAAGAGATGCCAGGTTGGTCCTGAACCAGTGCCAACGATCCTTCGCAAGGCTCAGCCGCACCAGGTAATCAATGATGAACATGGAGCGCGAAACCCACATCACCCAGTTTGCGACTAAGTACGCTTCGCCATGGAGCTCACCCGTGACTCTCCAGGTGTACGCAACCAGGTATGCCAAGGAAGCGATTACCAAAGGAGCCTGCGTGTACTGCTCCCACTTCTTCTGGCGCGCATTCGCGGCCGGATTCGTGCCCAGTCGTATTGTGCCGGTGTGAGGTTTAGGCTCATCCGCGTTCGAATGCGCCGGCGTTTTCACCTGCTTTCTTGCCTGCGTTTGTGCCTGCTGTGGCTGAGTCACCCTAAAACCCACTCCTAATACCGACGACCTCTACCTTGTCGCCTGGGGATACAACATCAACGTCTTCTGCAACAATCGCTAGAGCATTCGCCAGGTGCAGTGAGGCAATAAGGTGGGATCCAGAACCCAGCCTGTGTGCCTTCCGTACCCGACCATCCTCCACGATCACAGGGATGAACTGTCGCCGACCCTCTGGCGTCTTCCATCCCTCTGTGACCTCCAACCGTAGTGGATTCATAGGCGCAGTTGCTCCCTGAAACGCAGCCAACAGCGGACGCAGAAGCATCCACGATGACACAAACACACTCACCGGGTTGCCCGGCAGACCAAGGAACGCCATCTGGCGTCTGTTTACGTTGAGGGTGCCACACGCCTGCGGCTTGCCCGGCTGCATCGCGACTTTCACAAAGTCCACGTTGTGGGGGGCGCCCTCCGCACCGCTTCCCCCGAGCGTCTGGCGCACCACCTCAAACGCCCCTTCCGACACCGCCCCCGTGGAGACGACTAGGTCGGCACCGGCGTCCTCGGCCGCCCGCAACGCCGCTTCAAACTCCGGACCGTCGTCACTCACCGCCCCGACCAAGACAACTTCCGCGCCAAACTGTTCGGCCAGCCCCGCCAGAAGCACGGAGTTGGAGTCGGGAATCTGGCCATCCGCCAGGGGAAGTCCTGGCGCGACTAACTCTGATCCCGTGGCCAGCACAGCCACGCGTGGTTTTTGGGCGAGGGCGACTTCGCCATGTCCAACCGACGCTGCCGCCGCAGCCGCTGCTGGGGACCAGAGTTGCCCGCTTGTCAGGACCACCTGGCCTGCCTCAACGTCCTCGCCCCGATACCGCACGTTCTTACCTGCGGGCACTTTCTGGACCGTGACGTACTTGCTGAGGGGGACGTCGCCGGGTTCTTGATCACTCTGCTCGACCGCGACCACGCAGTCCGCACCCGGGGGCATCGGGGCGCCGGTCATGATGCGGGCGGCCTGGCCGGGGCCAACGAGGGGCAGGTCGCGCAGCCCGGCCGGGATGTCTCCAACCACTTCCAACGTGGTTTGCTCCGCCACCAGGTCTTCTGAGCGCGCCGCAAACCCGTCCATCGCGGAGTTGGAGAAGGGCGGGACGGGGTACTTTGCGACGATGTCCTGGGCCAGCACTCGGCCAAAGCCTTCACCGATCGGGCTCTCTTCAGAGCCCAGGGGCTTCGCAATGTTCAGAACCTTCTCCAGGTGTTCTTCAACGGTCAACAAGGGCTGCTCCTATGCCGAGGTGGGACGTTTTCGCAGGGGTAGGTGGTGCCACGTGGAAGTCAAGGCATCCAGAACTGCAACTTTGCCGACCAAGGGCTCCCCAAGGCCGGTCAGCAGCTTGACCGCTTCGGTGGCCTGGAGTGCGCCGACCTGGCCGACCATTGCGCCCAACACACCTATTTCTGAGGCCATCGCGTAAGCGTCTCTGGGTGGCTGTTGGGGGATGAGGTCACGCAAGTACAGTTTGTCTCCGTGCCGGTCGGGGATTCCGAAGACGGAGCACTGCCCCTGCATCGCTACTGCCGTTGCCCAAATGAGGGGCACATCCGCGGCCTGGGCGGCGTCGGAAATCAGAAACTTGGACTCAAACGTATCGGTGCAGTCCATGACCAGGTCGTATTCCGAAAACAGGTCGCGGGCGGCAGACAGTGTTAGGAAGTCGCGGTATTCTTCCACCACAATCTCCGGGTTCAGCGCGCGGACCCTCTCCGCCGCGGACTCCGCCTTGTTTCGTCCCAGATCCACGTGTAGCACCTGGCGCTGCATGTTTGACAGTTCAACGACGTCACCGTCGACAATGCCAATTCGGCCTACGCCAGCTCCCGCCAGATAGGGGAGGGCCGCCGAGCCAAGCCCACCAGCACCAATGACAAGCACTGAGGAATCAAGCAGCTTCGCCTGACCGTCAAGGCCAATGCCCGCCACCCCCACGTTGCGTGCGTAGCGTTCACCGTGGTGCGCTGTGGACTGCTTTTCCAAGGTGTCCCGTCCTAGACCAAAAAGAAGATCGGGGCCAGGTAACCTGACCCCGATCGATTGTAACGAAATATTAGCTCTTCTTTGGAGCGCCCGGCCTGGCGTAGCGCCACCAGGTGATGCCGATGCACATGACTGCCCAGGCCACGCCGATCCAGTAGAAGACCGGTGTCGGCATGATCGTGAGGCCTACGCCGAACAGGAACGGCCCAAACGCTGCGATTGCGCCCGTCCATCCGATGACGCCACCGGCTTGGCGGCGGTCGAAGATCATAGGCATCTGCTTGAACGTTGAGGCGTTACCTATGCCGGAGAACAGGAAGATCGCCAACATGCCCCAGAGGAATCGGTTGAAACCTCCGGATAGCGTTGCCGCGTCGGTGAGGTTCGGTGTTAGTGCGGGGATGGTGTAAATGATCGATGCAACTAATCCGATCCCGGAGATTAGCGTCCAGATTGCCCCGCCCATCCTGTCTGTCAGCGGCGCGAACAGGACGCGTGCACCAGCGCCAATCAGCGGTCCCAGGAAGACGAACTTAACGGGGTCCGGAATGGAGTAACCGGAAATGAGCAACTGCGCGGTCTCTCCCGCGCCCTCCACAATTTCCGGGTTTCCCGAGCCGTAAAGGTTCGACATAAGCAGTCCGAACTGGGCGGATAGACCCGAGAACGTTCCGAACGTCATGATGTACAAAAGCGTCATCCACCAGGTGTCCTGGTTCTTGAAGATGTCGAACTGCTGCTTGATGTTGGCCTTCACGGGCACAGAACGCAAGACCAGCCACGCCCAAATCGCGCCGATGATGATGAACGGTATATAGACGAGGGCGGAGTTCTGATACCAGACCGTCACGCTGTCCTTACCGGGCACTTGCATCTGTTGGGATCCAAGGAAGGCGAACATTCCGAAGGAAACCAGCCAGGGGGTCAGCAGTTGGACCAGTGAGACACCGAAGTTACCAATGCCCGCCTGGATCCCTAGGACCGTACCTTGCATCTTCCTTGGGAAGAAGTAGGAGGTGGAGGGCATGAAACCGGAGAACGCACCGCCACCGATGCCGGCCAGGAAGGCCAACGCCATGAGCCTCCAGTAGGGAACCGCTGGGTTTGTGACCTCAAAGCCCCATCCCAGAACCGGGAGGATGAGCAGCAGGGTTGTGGCTGTCACCATCTTGCGGGTACCGACAATCGGAGGCAGAACCATCCAAACAAGGCGCAGCAAACCGCCCGACAGACCCGGCATGGCAGCCATCCAGTAGAGCTGCTGCTTAGTGAATGTGTAGCCCAGAGCGGTTAGCTTCGGGATGATCGCGGAGGGAAGGAACCACGCAACGAAACACAGCGTCAGTGTGAACGTGGTGATTGTCAGCGTGTTCCACGCTAACTTCTTATCCCACTTGGAAGGATCTTCTGGATCCCACTCCTGGAGCCAATCACCTTTGACTGGTATTTGTGCCATTACTCTGCTTCTTTCTTGAGTTCGCCCTCAGGAAGACGTTCAGGGCCTTCCTTTGTGAGCATCCGGTGAACGGTGTAATGCATCCAGACCGCACAGGCCACGGTCAGGAGGAAAATAACGAAGAACGTTGAGGAAGGGAAGCCGGAGAACGCTTTGGTGTATGCGAAAAGTGGGGGTAGGAAGAATCCACCGAGCCCACCGAACATGCCCACCAGACCACCAACGGAACCTACGTTGTCCGGGAAGTAAACCGGGATGTACTTGTAAACCGCGGCCTTACCGATGCCCATTGCGCAGCCCAAGAAAAACACCAGCACAGCGAAAACGTAAACGTTCATTGAGTACGCAAGGTGCTGCGTTTCGCTTCCATCGGGGTGAACTATCGTGAGGAAGCCATTCGGCATCATCAGGATCCCGGAGGTCACTAGCATCATTGCCCACGTCACGTACATGGTTGAACGTGCGCCCCACTTATCCGACATCCAACCACCCAGGGGGCGTAGCAGGGACGCGGGGAAGATAAACGTTGCGGTGAGGAAACCAGCTAGGCCAAGAGAGACATCGAAGTTGTCGACGTAGTACTTCGGAAGCCACGCGGAAAGGGCAACGTATGCGCCGAAAACCGCCACGTAGTAGAGGGAGAACCTCCAAACGCGCATTTGCTTCAGCGGCTCAAGCTGCTCCGCGATGGTTTGGGAGGTCCCCGGCGCGCGGTCTGGTTTGGGTGCGACCAGCACCACCAGAATGCCGACGACTATAAGCAGTGCCGCATAGATGACGGGTATAAGTCGCCAACCGCCCTGGATACCCAAGAAGTAGGTGGTGCCGGCGGTGGCCGCAATGATGCCCGGCCCAATTAGCTTCGTTACTGACGCGCCAACGTTGCCTGCACCGAAAATGCCGATCGCAAGGCCCTTACGGTCTTGACCAAACCAGGCGTTGTTCCAGGAGACTCCGACGGAAAACAGGTTCCCCGCGAAGCCAACCAGGAAAGCAAGGACCAAGATCCACATATAGCTGTTGGCAACCGACACCAGGTAGGCCGGGATTGCGGTTGCGAACAGCATGAAGATGGTTATTTTCCGTCCACCGATGCGGTCTGCCAACATGCCGGCCGGTAGTCGCCATATTGAGCCATTCAGGACCGCAACCGCGGAAATCCACGACAACTGGACGTCGCTTATCCCGAATTCTTTTTGGATGGGGATACCCAGGATTCCGAACATCAACCACACGGCGAACATCAGCGTGAACGCGATGGTCGACATGGTCACGACGCGAGTAGCGCCCTTCTCCGTGGGGTGGTCCGGCGCGACCTCGATCAAGTTTTTAGACATAATCCGCTTTCACGTGTTCGGTCTGTCCGGGTGCCTTTCAACCCTTGGAGTTCGGGTGCAAGAGCCCAGCTGACCGGGTTTTTGTCCCCCAAAAGAGCGTGGGAGAGTTCCGCGAGTTTGCTGCTCTCCCCATGGTAGTTACCGGTTTGAGTGCGGATGACACATATGGCGAAATGACCCCATGAACAATGTAACGGACAGGTGTCGCCTAAGGGTGTGTGAGGCCCAAAGTCCCAAGCAGGTCCTCGGGCGTATCGAGGTCAGCGGTTACCTCCCGCGGTGCACCAATGCGTCGCAGCCGGAGGCCCTTCATCAGGTTGCGAACGGACATGTTGGCACCCGCGCGTTCGTCTGCCGCGCGTCTCAGTGGCGCCAGTTTGTACCTGCCGGCCAGATACTGCGGCCAACCTTCCGTATCTTCCAGTACGAGGGCGTCCGCGCCGCCAAACACGTCGCTCTCGCCCACATCTAACGCGTCGCGCCGGCTCACTCCAGACGCGTCGCCCTCGCCGACATCTAACGCGTCGCCCTCGCCCGCGACTAACGTGTCGCCCTCGCCCGCACCTAACGGACCGCGCTGCCTCGCTCCAGCCGCGTCGCCCTCGCCCGCACTTGACGTGCCGCGCTGCCTCGCTCCAGCCGCGTCGCCCTCGTCCACACCGGAGTCCGTCAGTGCGGCAACGACCTCGTCCGGATTCGCGAGGTCACCGGCAAGGACCAGGACTTCTCCCGAAGACCCCATAGTTTGCAAGGCGGCCTTGATTCCGGCAACGGGACCGCCGAAAGGGGGATCTTCTAGGGCAAACGTAACGCGTGGGTTGGGCGTCCAGTCGCGGGGTTCGGGAGCGGCGACCACAACTTGGTCTGCCCAGGTCAGTGCGGCATTGACCGTGCGGGCGAGAAGTGTTTTCCCTCCGACGGTGACCGCCATTTTGTTGGTCCCCATGCGTCTGGAGCGCCCGCCTCCCAAGACGACTGCGTAGCGCACCTCTACCCGCCGGCGAACGGCGGAAGGACGTCAAGTTGGGTGACATCTCTCAGTGGGGTGTTCTCATCGGCGCGGATGCCGTCGGCCAGCAGCGCACACACTTGGAGAAGCGGGCCCAAATCGGGGTTGGCGCCGGAGAGCTTCTCCACCAAATCCTTGGCGTTCAGGTCGGAAGCGTCAATCTCCTGTGTGGAGCGACCCGCAACCTCTGCAGCGGCTGCGAAAAATCTGATCAGCATTTATCCTCCGATGGCACTCATAGTGCGTTCTGGCTGGTGGAATCCCTCAGAATCGATTCCGTGAGCCTTTGGCTTCACCGCGTGTTCAGCGGCCCAAGCCTTCACAATTTCTTCGTCGCTGCCGCCGCTTCGCATGATTGAGCGTAAGTCGGTCTCCCTTTGGGAGAACAGGCACGACCTAACCTGTCCGTCGCTGGTGATCCTTGTGCGGTCACATGCCGCGCAGAACGGGTTCGTGACGGAAGCGATTACACCGATGTTGCCGCCGGGCTGGGTTTCATCGGCGACAATTCGCCAAAGTTCTGCCGGTGCTGCCTTGTCGGCGCGTTCTTCGTCGATCAGGGTGTACCGGGTTGAAAGTACACTCAAGATTTCTTCCTGAGTGACCATTTGTACGCGGTTCCACGTGTGTTTTGGGCCCAGTGGCATCTGCTCAATGAAGCGCAGCTGGTAGCCGTTTCGCAGGCAGAAGTCAGCAAGGGGCAGCACGGCGTCCTCGTTGATCCCACGCATTACCACCGCGTTCACCTTGATTGGGTGTAGGCCTGCCTTATCGAGGGCAGCGATGCTTTTTAGGACATCCTTGAAGCGGTCGCGCCGTGTCAGTTTCGCGTAAGCGGCCGGATCCATGGTGTCCAGGGAGATGTTTACCCGCTGCAGGCCCGCTTCGATAAGTTTCGGCAAGCGCTTATCCAGACCCAAACCGTTAGTGGTCAGCGCAATGTCAGGGGAGGTGCCGGCAGCAGTCTTCAGGGATGATGCGTAGGCGATGATCTGTTCTAAGTCGCGGCGCATCAGCGGCTCCCCGCCGGTGAAGCGAAGCTTCGTGATGCCAAGGTCTTCCACAGCTATGCGCAGCAGTCGTTGGATCTCTTCCAGGGTGAGCGTCTCTTCTTGAGGGAGCCACTCCAGCCCTTCAGCCGGCATGCAGTATGTGCAGCGCAGGTTGCAACGGTCGGTGAGCGACACGCGAAGGTCCCGCGCAACTCTTCCGTAGCTATCGATCAATGCCGCCATGGACCTAATGCTACCTGGACATATGTCGTTTAGGTTAGTGAGCCGTAGCGCCCCGGCAGTTGCGAGCCTTAGCGCCCCTGGGTTGCGAGCCTTAGCGCCCCCTGGGTTGCGAGCCCCTGCTGCGTTGCACTCTCTGCCGCCGTGCTGGCCGCGGGCGGTTTTCTGTCTCCCGCCGCCATGGCGGTCGCGGGCGGTTTTTTGTCTCCCGCCGTCATGGTGGTCGCAGGCGGATTGGTACTTGCCGGCGTCACTAACCCCGTCGAGGGTACATAGCGGGTTCGAAGATACATATGGGGAGCCGAAAATCCAATAAAAACACCGTAATCTTTACCCGCAATGTAGCCTGGGCC
>CAZTTD010000016.1:1257-12192 GCA_964616925.1 uncultured Actinomyces sp. | reverse complement strand
CACAACGTGTGTTGAACTAACACAACCTGCGTTCAGCTAACACATCGTGTGTTCAACTCACCCAACCCGCGTCCAAGTGATCCACTCCAGGCAGTGGCGCTGACTGTGCACATGCGAAATAGAGAGGGGCGCTGACTGTGCGCACACGAACCGCAGAGCGGATGGAGATTGAGTGCATGTTGAGAAGTGGGCGGGGCGGTGAGTTGGGTGCAGACAGAAAAGGTGCGCGGGGCCTAGAGCTCTAGGCACGAGAAGACGAAAAAGGTGCGCGGAGCCTAGGGCTGTAGGCACGCCATCAGGTTGATGAGGCCTAGAAGGGCCGATGTGATCTGGGGGAGTACTGACTATCGAAGGTTGTGGACGACTACCGATGGTTGTGCCCGGGAACAACCTTCGATACTTGGCCACAACTATCGATAGTCTGTGTGGCCTCGCGATGAATGCTCGTTTCGTCGCCGTTCCGCCAACATTCGTGGGCTTTCGTGCCAACCGGTTTTCTGTTTGTGCCACCGGTTTCCTGTTCGTGCCAACCGGTTTCCTGTTCGAGGCAGCCGGTTTCATGTTCGTGCCCATAGGGTGCCTGCTTGCCCTCGCTTGGTCCCTGTCCGAGCCCGTTGGTTCCTTGTTGGCACCGTTACCCCGCGCAGGTTCTCTAAGGCTGAAGGTTGTGGCACATGATCGAAGGTTAATCCCGGGGTTAACCTTCGATGTTGGGGATAACCTTCGGCCTTACAAACGCGGCGACCCTTCCCGCGTCCGAGTGCGCGTTAGGTGCCGCCGCGCCCACGCCCCCCACGCCCCACGCCCCCAACCCCCTCCGTCTCACCATGTGAACGGTCGTTTGGGCCTTTCGTCCCCGGATCTAGCCTTGAAACATGTTCAAACGAATGTGCCGCTAACGGACGCACTGACAGGCAGTAAGCCAGCGCGATAGATCGCGTGTCACGTTGCTGATCCGGGTACTTCCGGGACCACTTTCATAGGGGCCGCCAAGAGCAGAGCCCCGGCCAAACTCCCAGGTACTAAAGCGAACAGCACAAGTGTGTCCTCCTCCGTCGGTGAGGACTCAGGCACTTGGCCAGGCACCCAAGCAAAGCCCCTCCCGAACTGCCATCAATCAGAAAAGCAGAGCGCGGCAATACCGCGAGATAAGAAACTTGGGAGACAAACAATGTCTGAAAACTGGTCCTTCGAAACCCGTCAGATCCACGCAGGCCAAACCCCTGACCCAACAACCGGCGCCCAGGCCCTACCCATCTACCAAACAAACGCATACGTCTTCAAAGACGCTGATCAGGCCGCAAACCGGTTCGCACTTTCCGAACTGGGCCCCATCTACACACGCATCACCAACCCGACCCAGGAGGTCGTGGAGAACCGCATCGCATCCCTCGAAGGCGGGGTCGGCGCGCTCCTCCTGGCTTCCGGCCAGGCCGCCAACACCTTCGCCATCCTGAACCTCGCCGGATCCGGGGACCACATCGTTGCCTCCCCAAGCCTCTACGGCGGCACATACAACCTGCTCAGCAACACCCTGCCAAAACTGGGCATTGACGTCACCTTCGTCGAAGATCCCTACGACCCAGAGCAGTGGAAGGCCGCCGCCCGCCCCAACACAAAGGCATTCTTCGGGGAGACCATTCCAAACCCCAAGTCAGACATTTTCGACATTGAAACGGTCGCGGACGCGGCTCACGAGGTCGGCGTACCCCTCATCATCGACAACACCATCGCGACGCCCTACCTGATCCGTCCCATCGAATGGGGCGCCGACATCGTCACCCATTCCGCCACCAAGTACCTGGGCGGACACGGCACCACCCTGGGCGGCGTGATTGTCGACGCTGGCACCTTCGACTTCGGCCAGGATCCGGAGCGCTTCCCCGGTTTCAATGAGCCCGACCCCTCCTACAACGGCATCGTTTACGCACGCGATTTGGGCGAGGGCGGTGCGCTTGGCGCAAACCTCTCCTACATCCTGAAGGCGCGCGTCCAACTTCTGCGCGACCTGGGTTCCGCGATCTCCCCATTCAACGCATTCCTCTTGGCGCAGGGCATAGACACCCTGTCGCTTCGGGTGGAGCGACACACGGAGAACGCCCGCAAGATCGCGCAGTGGCTGGAGTCCCGCGATGACGTGGAAGTGGTGCACTACGCGGACCTTCCGTCCTCGCCGTACCACGAGCTCGCGCAGAAGTACGCCCCCAACGGCATCAACGGCGTGGTCGCGTTCGACATTGAAGGTGGCGACGCGGCCGGACGCGCGTTCGTCTCCGCACTGCAACTGCACTCCCTGGTCGCGAACCTTGGGGACGTGCGCTCCCTGGTGGCGCACCCGTACTCCACGACGCACAGCCAGGCATCGGATGAGGAGAAGTCCCAGTCCGCCGTCACCCCCGGCCTGGTGCGCCTGTCGGTCGGCTTGGAGAACGTGGACGACATAATCGCGGATCTTGAGTTGGGCTTCGCGGCCGCAGCCAAAGCACGCGAAGAAGCGGGCCAAGAAGACAAGACGGAACCCGCAGCAGCGTAACGCGTGGGGCGAGGGCGGATGATGAGTAATCCGCCCTCGCCCACATCGCAATCCGTGACTCTCACGTCACGGCGACCTCAGCGGGAAACCGACAAACAAGAATACGGTGAATGACATGAGCGATGGTGAGATGAGTGGCTGCGTCGTGGAGACAAGAGGCCAAGCGGATTCTTCAGGCCGTCCGCTTCCTGGCAGGGGCGCCTCCGGGCAGCCGCCGCCCGCTTCCGGTGCGTGGTTTGAGACCGACCCGGTCGGCAAACGCCAGTTCTACACGTTTGGGCCACTAGATCTGGAGGCCGGCGGGGTTCTGCCGTCGGTGACCCTGGCTTACGAGACGTGGGGGACCCTCAATGCGGACCACTCCAACGCCGTCTTGATCCTGCACGCCCTCACCGGCGACTCCCACCTGTCCGGGGATGTGGAACCGGGGCATCCGACGGCGGGCTGGTGGACGGAGTTGATCGGGCCCGGCGCCCCGATTGACACGGACAAGTTCTTCGTTGTGGCGCCCAACGTTCTTGGCGGGTGCCAGGGGAGTACGGGTCCGGCGTCCCTCATGGGGGAGGCGGATGATGGCGAGGGCGATGGTTCGTCCGCGCCCCTTACCGAACCTCGTGACGGCGCTGCCCAGCCACCGTCGGCCTCGTCCGCGCGCCGCTGGGGTCCGCGTTTCCCCTTCATCACGATACGGGACACGGTGGAAGCGGAGACTCACCTGGCGGACCACCTGGGGGTGAAGAGGTGGGCCATGGTGATCGGAGGGTCGCTCGGTGGAATGCGTGCCCTGGAGTGGGGTGCGATGTATCCGGAGCGCGTCGCGAAACTGGTCCCCGTCGCAACCACCGCGGCAACCACGGCTGACCAGATCGCCTGGGCGCACACGCAACTGGCCGCCATCTGCGTGGATCGGAATTTCTTCGGTGGGGACTACTACGGGCGCCCGGACGGGGAGGGGCCAACGCGTGGGCTGGGCATCGCTCGCCAGATCGCACACACCACCTACCGCAGCGCCCCGGAGTTGGAGACGCGGTTTGGGGCTTTGCCGCAGGCATCTGAGAACCCGTGGAATGGCGGGCGCTACGCCGTGCAGTCCTACCTGGAACACCAGGGCCGCAAGTTCGTCTACCGCTTCGACGCGAACAGCTACAAGGTTCTGACAGAGGCGTTCATGGCACACGATTTGGGGCGAGGGCGCGGTGGGGTAGAAGCCGCCCTGGGTGCCATCACCGCCCAAACCCTGGTTATTGCTGTGGATTCAGATCGCTTGTGTCTGCCGGAATCTTCGGAGCAGATCTCGGCCGCAATTCCCGGTTCCATTGGCGTTACGACCGTGCGCTCCCACAGCGGGCACGACGGCTTCCTAATTGAGTTCGGACAGTTCGGTCCCCTCCTCAAAGAGTTCCTTGAAGAGGGGACCGAATAGTTCTGAATAGTTCCGTTAGTTACTACTCAAACAGATCCGTCTGCAGAATCGTGTAGGCGGTTTGGTGCGTCCGGTCCCGCAGGGCGTTACCCATCCCGACGGGGTCGGCATTCAGCGCCTTGATGGTGGTTCGCAGGGTGGCCGAAGATAGGGGAGCCAGCATTAGCTCATTCCCGTTCATCGCTGCCTCCGCCGGGTCCATGAATGAGCCGATGACGGCGTCCGTTGAGACGATCCCGTCAAAACCCCACTCATCACGCAGGACGTCCTGGAGCAACTCCGGGTTTCCACCTGACCATTTGGTGCCGATGTGAACGAAGGAGGACATCGCTCCGCTGGCGTTCCCTTCCTTCACGGTGATCTCAAATGGCTTGATGTAGATTTCGCGCAAAGCCTGCTCATCTAGGAATACGTTCACGCCGCTGCGTGCATTCGTCTCCTGCTCATTCAGCGCAAAGTGCTTCACGAACGTGATTACATCCTGATCCTCCGCGCCGGCCACCATTGCAGCCGACATTTTGCCTGCAAGTAGCGGGTCTTCTGAGAAGTACTCAAAGTTGCGTCCGCCCATGGCTGTTCGGTGGATGTTTATACCCGGTGCGTACCAGCCCTGGACACCGTAGGCATTCGCTTCCAGACCAACTGCTTCGCCTAGTGCATATGCCAGGGCGTTATTCCAGGTCGAAGCAACCACGACCGCCGTTGGGAATGAGGCCGCATTGATCTTCGTGAAGAAAGAATTCAGGCCAGCAGGTCCATCCAACAGGGTGGTCGAAGGGATGCCAAGCCGCGGCATCTCAACGGTGGAGTACGCACCCGCAGACAACATTTGAGCCATCTCCCCGGCCGTGAACTGGTCAAGGAATAGGTCCCACTGTGGATCGTCAAACTCCAGACCCTTCATGTCCTCTAACCGCAGGCCGTTGGCGGCTCCGTAGGTTGGAACAGTCCCCTCAGTCTTCTCAACCGAGCCATCCGCCAGCCTCTCCGAAAGGGTTGGCATCCCTTCCAACACTTCCTGACTGGCCGTGTAGTTGCGCGTCTCCGCGTTCGGATATGTGCCTTCCCAGTCCGAGCGCGACAGGTATGTAAGGTCACCATCGGCATACTCAAAGCGGTTTTCCAGCTCCGCACCGGTTGTGCTGTCTGCCGTGATCCGTTTCGTCTCATCGATCTGGAAGTCGAATGTTTGCACTGGGCTGTGTACATCCGTGCTCACGTAGAGCTTGTAGTCGCCCGCATCTAGGACGTATCCGCCCCCGCCCTGGGTATCCCATGAGGCCATGTCGTCCACGTTGAACGTCACGTTGAGTATCTCAGAAGCACCCGGCTCCAGAAGGGAGGTCTTGTTGTATCCGGCCAACACCGTGGAAGCCTTCTCCGGTCCACCCGCAAAGTACGGGGCGGAATAGTAGACTTCCACGACGTCCTTGCCCGCCAGGTCACCCGTGTTCGTCACCTTCACGTCCACAGACACGGTTTCATCCGTGATGACGGGGTCTGATATGTCCCAGTCAAAATCGGTGTAGGACAGCCCGAAACCGAACGGGAACTGGACGACTTGGTCGTATGCGGCCTCATCGCCCTCGTACCTAGTTTCGTAGTAGCGGTAGCCCACGTAGATGCCCTCTTCGTAGTTGAAGAAGCCGCGGTCCGCGTTGTCGTACTTGAAGTTGCTGAAGTTGACGGTCGAGGGTGCGCTTTCCACGTCATACACGTAGGTGTCCGTGAGGCGACCGGACGGGTTGTTCTCACCGATCAGCGTTTTGGCCAACGCGACACCGCCGCTAGGGCCCGGGGTACCGATCCAGATGACGGACTTGATCTGCGGGTAGTCGTTTAGGAACCCCAGTTCCATCTGATTGCCGGAGTTCACGATCAAGACAATGTCGTCAAAGTTCGCGGACACCTTGTCCAAAAGCGCCTCTTGATTGTTCGTGATGCGGAGCTGTTCAGCGGTGAAATCCTGGGACTCCACACCGTCGTTACCGAAGACCAGGACGGCGGTGTGAGAGTGCGCTTTTGCGTTTTCGAGGACGTCCTCGGTCAGATAGTCAGGTGCTATTTCGTCCTCCTCACTGTCTCCCAACATGGCCCCTAGGACCTGGACCAGACCGGTGCTGTTGGACGTTGACTCTGACGCACCTGCCTCCACCATGGTCTGGTAGAGGTCTTTGTTGTAGTCGATCCCGGAGCGCTCCAACGCCTCATAGAAGGGAACCGCTCGCGATAGATCCGCACCGCCAGAACCGCCGCCTCCGTACCGCAGGTTGAAGGACGCGAAAGAAAAGACGTTTACCTTGGGGTTGGATAGTGGCAGCAGATCGCCCTCGTTCTGAAGAAGAATCAGACCTTCATCAGAAATCTGGGCGGACACGGCCTGGGCGTAGACGCGGGCATCCTCACCCTCAGCCGTGCTGGAATCGACGTCCACCTGGAACAAGCGCGCGGCGTCAGACACAAACGGGGTCGCCATGATCCCGATCAGAAGGATAATGCTGGCTGCAATGCCCCAGCCGACCAGGCGGCGAGGGCGGTTCTTCACCTTCCTAAAATTGCGCGCCTCACGCTTGTCCTGGCGTTTCTCCGCCCTCGACATGGATTTGCGAGTAGCCTTGCGCGCCGCCTTCTCCGACGCTGCCTGCCTCTTGGCGGCGGTCTTGTCTGCGTTCCTTGCGGCCCGGCGCTCTTTGGCGGGAAGGGGCGCCAGTTCCTCCTCCCGCTCCTGCCTTTTCGCCTTAGCCGTTTCCGCCTGTGCGACGGCTTCTGCCTTTATGTCTTTGCGACTTTTCACTTGTTTTTCCCGTCGAGGTCGTTGGTGTCCGCATCGGTTTCGCGGGCAGCGCGCAGTTCAGAGATAACCTGCCTGGCGCCGGCGAAGACTTTCCCGTTGAAAACGTCGATTACGCCATCCAACGCACCCTCTGGGAACGCTCCCGCGGAGAAGCGCGAGACTGACCGCATGGGTGCATCCATCACAAAGTTGATGTTGTTGGCCCACATTGGCTTTCCGATCTTGTGAAGGGCTAGGGATGCCCCGCGCGCCGCAGCATTCAGCGCGCCACCGACGCCGCCGCGTCCTTCCAACTCGGCGAAAATACTGTCGCGGGTGATTGGTGCGTCCGGATCCCAGTTTTGGGGTGGGGGAGTCCTGCCAAGCAGCGTGGCGAACTCACGGCGCGTTGCACTCTTCGGGTCGCCTCCGTAGTAGTGGGGAAGTGCGTCCCTGTCGTAAGCCAGTTGGAAGTGGCGTGCGCTGCGTTTGATCTGGGCCGATAGACGGATGTCGCGGGAGGAGGCGCCCACCAACACGCGGTAGTGGCCGCCGCGTTCGCGCCAGCCTCCTTTGGCGGTGTCGAATACGGAGAAGGCGTGCTCTGAAAACGGGATTTCCACTGTTCTGGACTGACCAGGTTGCATGCATACGCGGGCAAAGCCGGTCAGTTCCTGGGGTGCCACGAAGTCGTCGCTGTCTTTGGGTGCGACGTACACCTGAACGACCTCGCACCCCTCACGGTCGCCGACGTTCGTGACTGTCACGCGGACGCCCTCGGAACTAACCTTGAGGTCGGAGTATTCAAACTGGGTGTAGGACAGGCCGTGCCCGAACGGGAAACGCACCGCCTTACCCACTTTGTCGTAGTAGCGGTAGCCCAGGTATATCGACTCACGGTGGTATGAGGCGGACTGGGTTTTTCCGTAGGTGGTCGAGGACGGGACATCCTCATACGTGAGCGGGTACGTCTCTGCCAGCTTCCCACTGGGCGTGACCTGCCCGGTGACGATTTTGGCGATGGCGCGCGCGCCGCCCTGGCCCGGAAGGTATCCGTGAAGGATGGCGCCGACAAGGTCGGCAAAGGGGAGTTCCACCGGGGAGCCGCCCACCAAGATCACGATTGGGTCGTGCCCGGCTTCCATGAGGTCGTGGAGCAGGCGGAGTTGCTCTCTTGGAATGCGCATGTGCGGCCGGTCAGCGGCTTCGGCTTCCAGGGATTCGTCCAAGCCGATGAGCAGAAGGGTCTCTTCCGCCTTGTCGGCCAGTGTCACCGCGCGCTGGCGCATGCGGGCTGAGGTGCCGCCGTGCCTCTTGTAACCGGCCTCAAACCCGACCACGTTCAGTCCGGCTTCGCGGAGGACGTCTACGGGGCGTTCCACGACTGTTGGGTTGACACGGGATGAGCCGGCGCCTTGAATGCGCAGGTCGTCGGCAAAATCCCCGATCACTGCGACGGACGTGTGTGGCGCCAGAGGCAGAGGGGACGGGGATCCCGGGCGGGCATTCTTCAGAAGGACCAGGGACTCTTCCGCGGCGTGGACGGCCAACCTTTGATTGGCTTCAAGGTCTGCGGGAGGTAGGAAGTGAGCAGTGAGGGGGTTGGAATTCTTAGTGCGCTTTATCAGTTGGAGGACTTCAAGGACGCGTTTGTCCAGCACCCCTTCATCCAGTTCTCCGCTGCGAACGGCCTCTACTATCTGGGCGTCGGTGATGCCTCCGGTTGACGGCATTTCCAAGGCGTTGCCGGCCTTCATTGCCTCAACCCGGTCGTTGTTCCCACCCCAGTCCGTGACTATAAGGCCGTCAAAACCCCAACGGTCGCGCAGGATCTCTTGGAGCAGTTCGGGGTGTTCATTCGCGTAGGTGCCGTTCACCTTGTTGTAGGAAGACATGACCGTCCACGGCTTCCCCTCCTGAACGGCGATCCGGAAACCTTCTAGGTAGAGTTCGTGCAGCGCGCGCTCATCGACGACCTCGTCAATACTCATGCGGTGCTTCTCCTGACTGTTCACCGCGAAGTGCTTGACGGATGCCCCGACGTCCTCGGACTGGATGCCACGGATCAGGGCGGCCGCCATCTTGCCCGACAGAAGGGGGTCCTCTGAGAAGTACTCAAAGTTGCGACCAGCCAGCGGGTTTCGCTTGATGTTGAGGCCGGGGCCAAGGAGCACACTTACCCCCTCAGCCTTCGCCTCCTTCCCCAGTGCTTGACCGATACGGTACAGAAGGTCTGGGTTCCAAGAGTTCGCCAGCGTCGCCGCGGTTGGGAAACATGTAGCGGGCACGGAGTCGTGGAGGCCCAAGTGGTCTGGGTCGCCCGCCTGCTTGCGCAGTCCGTGGGGGCCGTCGGTGAGCATTAGAGAGGGAATAGCCAGCCGCTCCACCGACTTGGTGTTCCAGAAGTTCGCGCCCGACATCAGGGACGCTTTTTCCTCCAGCGTCATGCGTTTGATTAGGTCTTGATGCTTCATCCGTGGGTCCTTTCCTCCTGTGGGCGTCCTTGTTGGGTGCGTCTTTGCTTGTGGAATCGACGTGGCTTCTATGGCGGTTGTGCCAACACGATAACAGCATCGTCCACCACTTGGTGGAAGAAAGTGTTTGGAATTACGGCCGGGTTAGTATGAGGGTGTGGAAAACCAAGACAAGTCAGAGGTCGTCAAGCGATTCGAAGCCATTATCAAAGGTGGCAACGCCCGTGGGCAGCGCACGCGGATAGAGATTATTGAGCAGGCCGCGCAAGCATTCTCTGAGAGTGGTTTCCACGGAACGTCTTTACGGTCGATTGCGCGGAGCTCCGGCATAGACCACTCCACCCTCAAGCATCATTTTGCGAACAAAGAGGAACTGTTGGCCGCCGTGCTGCGGTGGCGGGACTGGCATGGGTTGCAGGAATGGGTTGACGCTGACTTAGATGGCGACGCAGATGCCCGGACCATCGCGTATTCCATGGGGGAGCAAGCCAGGCGCAATCATGAGGCGACGACCCTCACTCAGCTTTACTCAGTTCTTTCTGCCGAAGCGGGCCAAGAGGGCCACCCAGCGCGGGAGTACCTTCAGGAGCGCCAAGAAGCATTCGTGTCTCTGCTGGAGCGGACCATTTCAGAGCGCGGCGTAGAACAACGTTTGGCGGCGTCTCGGCTGAGCGCGCGCGACTTGGCGGTGCTGATGGCCTGCGCATGGGACGGGATGCAGGTCTACGATGCCTTGAACCCGGGCGCGCTGGACATTTCCAAAATGGTGCGCACCCTTGCAGAGCTGGTTTTGGGTGTGGAAGAGGACGAGGGCGAAGGCTCAGACGCAGACCAGGAGACCAGCGATCCTCGCGACCAGGACAAAGGCTGAAGCGAAGGCGCGGACGCGGACGCCAGTGATCGCGACGACAACGACTTGGGCAATCTCACGCCAGAACTAACCTGATTTTTGTTTGCTTGGGACTATGGTCTTAGGTGCTGGGTGAACTTCCTCTGTGTATCGCCCTCGTCCTACTTCTTAGAAAGATCGCATAATGACAAACTTGCTCATCATCAACGGTTCTATTCGTGAGCGGCGCACGGGAGGTTTGGTCGGGGAGTGGGTGAAGGAAACGGCGCTGGCCGACGGGCGTTTCGACGTCGACTACGCGGACTTGGCTGAGGTCGACTTGCCGCTGATGGCCGAGCCGAACCACCCGCGGATGCGCAAGTACGTCGGGCAGGACGCGAAGGACTGGAGTGAGCGCGTTGACGCGGCGGACGCGGTGATTTTGGTGTTCCCGGAGTACAACCACTCATACTCTGCGCCCATTAAGAACGCTCTGGACTACTTGAGCAACGAATGGAAGCGCAAGCCGGTTGGGTTGGTCAACTGGGGTGGGAACTCCGGCGGCACGCGTGCTGCGGCTGCGATCAAGCCGGTTTTGGCTGCGTTGGCCATGGTGCCGACCCAGGGAAACGTGGAGATCAACGGTCCTTGGGGTCAGATTGTCGAGGGCGCTTTTGAGCCCAACGAGCAGCAGGCCGAAGTCCTGAAGCTCCAGTTGGATGAGCTGTATTCTCTGAGCAAGGTCCTGGAGCCGGCGCGCGCCTAAGTTTGGCGTTGCGGGCGCGCCGGTGTTGGCCGTTAGGTCCCCGGCGCCACTGGTCACGGGCGCCTACCGCTCACTGCCACGCACCGCTCACTGCCACGCACCGCTCACTGCCACGCACCGCTCACTGCCACGCACCG
>CAZTTD010000016.1:0-1157 GCA_964616925.1 uncultured Actinomyces sp. | reverse complement strand
CACCGACTGCGCCAGGGCTAGTGCTCTTTCTACAAGGTCCCCATATTCCACTGATCGCGCCCCACCTGTGTTTGTCATGGGTTGAGTTTAACGGAGGCCTCGACCCATCACCGTCGCGGCCCGGACCCCGCATGTGCACCGTGTTGCCGCGTGTGTATTGGCTTGGACGTTGGTTACCCACCGCCCTCGCCCAAATGATTCGCGCGGGGGAGTAGGCTCGGCTTGTGGCGGGGCGCGGATGGGTGCTCGCGGATCGGTAGAGGTGGAACGCGTTGGTTTATTCTCCAGGGGGCTTGGTGCCCGCGACGGCTGATTTGGCCAGCCGGACGTTTGTGGCCGTGGACTTTGAGACGGCGAACCGGATGGGCGGCGCAAGCGCGTGCTCGGTTGCGTTCGTGAAGGTGAATGATGGCGAGGTCGTGGAGCGGCTGTCGACATACCTGAAGCCTCCGGCCGAATACGACCGGTACGAGTTCACGTGGTTACACGGGATATCGCGTAGGCACACCAGGGAGGCGCCGAGCTGGTTCGATATGGAGGACGAGGTCGCGGATTTCGTACTCGACGTCCCCGTCTATGCTCACAACGCTTCGTTTGACGCGCGGGTTTGGAGGGAGTTGGATGCCTATTTTGGGCTCCGGACGCTCCCCCCGCGGTTTTATTGTTCCTACAGGCTTGCGCGCCAGGTCACACCGGGTTTGGTGAACTACAAGCTGCCCACGGTGACGAAAGCATTGGTGCCGGAATACCAACTGGACCACCACCAAGCCGACTCCGATGCGGAGGCGTGCGCGCTGATCGTGGCCGCAATCCAGAGGCAGATGCTGGGGTAGGTCGTCGCGGTCGCTCGGTTGTGCGGGCGGCGCTTGTTGCCCAGAGTGCGCACGTGGTCTGGGTGCGCGCACGTTGTGCGGGCCTTCGCCCGTTGTCTGGGTTCACGCCCTCGGCTGCGTATCCCCGCACGTTCCACGCTTTGATCGTGCCCGCGCGCTCTCTGGCCTTGCGCATGCTCGCGTAGTCTTCGCTTGGTCCACGCCTTGTTCACTCACGCACCACTCACCTTTACGTTCACATTCGTGTGCAGTGCACGTCAGTGGGCTTGCCCTCAGTTTGGGCGGGCTGAACACAGGTTGGGTTAGTTGAACGCACGTTGTGTT
>CAZTTD010000015.1:0-37968 GCA_964616925.1 uncultured Actinomyces sp. | reverse complement strand
TCCCGGGCACAACTATCGATAGTGCGCCACAACCTTCGATACTCCGTCGTGAGGCTAAACCAGTCTGGGTGTATCCCCCTTTGTCCCGTTGGATCGCCTGTTCGTCGCCGTCCCAGAATCCCTCATTCTGGTTTTCTCTTGGTGGTTGTCAGATTTTCCTGTTTGTTGTGAGTTAACCTGCTGCAACCCTCGATAACCCGCACACGGGTGCGCTCGAGAATCTGGGACGCGAGCGCTCAAGGATTGAACCGATACCTCGCGCACAGCCAGCATCCGACACAGTCTTCCAAGAACCGAACTACGACACGTAACTGATCACTACACATACCAAAGCACCTCATATGAAGCCAGCAAATCGCCTCTGTTTGGGCACATCGTTGCAAAGTGGGCACAACGTTAGCTGATCGGCCGTTTTTCGGGCACAAGGTTCGCAGAAAACCTCCAGACGGCGCGCCGCTAACGATGTGGCATGAAACTAACGTTGTTCCCGGGCACATCGTTGCAAGTTCGGCACATCGCTATAAAACGGGCACAACGTTCGCGGTTTGTCGACCAAACGTGGCGCTTGAGAACCTGATCGAAGGATGTGGCAACTAATCGATGCTTGTGCCCGGGAATATTCTTCGATCACCCGCCACATCCTTCGATCAGACCTAGCGGGAGGACTGGCGGAGACCAGAGGTTCATCTGTTTGTTGGCGGCCTGGGTGACTAGTGCTGTCCCCGGTTGCCCGTCTCCTGTTGGCGTCACCAGGGTTGCCGGTGGTCCCGTCTGTTGTGGATGAGCCTGTCTGTTGTTTCAAAACACCTGTTGTTTTCCTGGTTGTTGCGCGTGTTCCTGTTGGTTGTGAGTTTTCCTGCCTGTGACCCCTTCATAAGCAGCCAAACTTACAACTGAGGGGAAAACTCGCAGTTTTCCTGTTAGCGCACCCAATTTGGGCCCCGTTTTCCTGGATGTTGTTTGTTTTCCTGTTTACTGCAGGGCGGCACCGGCCCACGGCTCTGATCGGGTCGCCAATCGGACTTCGCACGCCTCTGCCGGCGCCCGCCGACCCTACGGGCCCTTGACCAGTCAACCGGGGGCGCAAAACTGAGGCCGACTTGGCCGGGAACTGGTCCCCGCGCTGCCCAGATCGCCGTTATCGTCGGAGATCGCCGCTATGGCTATGCGACAACGGCGATCTCAAACGACAACGGCGATCGCAAGCGACAACCGCGACGCCGGACGACAACGGCGATCTTAGGCGACAACGGCGATCTAAGGCGACAACGGCGATCTGACGTTTGGGGTCTCATCGTGGAGCGCCCAGCTGGTCGTCAAAAGGGCTTTGACCATTAGTTTTGTCGATGAATCTTCTGCTGTGATGGGTGTTATCGCGCCCGAATGAGCAGTGTTCTGTAGGATTGGATGTGCTTTCACAGCAGGAGAGGAATAGGTCGCGGCCAAAGATGTCACCGTCTGGTTCCGGGTGGACTTGTCAGAACGCGTGCGTAGCGTTTAGACTCCAACGACTACAAGGCGCCAAGCCTATTCTTGTAAGCGTAAATCGTTTGGCAACGATGGCAATTCAGCTTGTTCACGCGAACACTGTTTTATCTTCAGTTCCTACTGTTTTACGGTTGACCCACCCGGGCCCTGCAGAGACGAAGGGATCAGTATGGAACTCGAATTAAAAGGGATTACCAAGGTCTTCGGACCGCTTGTGGCAAATGATGACATAACGATAACCGTTAAACCTGGCGAAATTCACGCTCTCCTGGGTGAAAATGGTGCCGGCAAATCGACATTGATGAATGTGCTCTACGGGCTCTACCAGCCCGACGCGGGACAGATACTCATCGACGGTGAGCCGGTTCATTTTTCAGGGCCAGGTGACGCGGTGGCTGCCGGTATCGGCATGGTTCACCAACACTTCATGTTGGTGCCTGTCTTCACGGTTGCGGAGTCCGTGTCGTTGGGTTATGAACCCACGTCAGGGCCGCTGGGCATCTTGAACCTCAAGCAGGCACGGAGGAAGGTGGAGGAGCTTTCTGAAAAGTTTGGGTTCGGGCTGAAGCCGAACGCTCTGATTGAAAACCTTCCCGTTGGTGTTCAGCAGAGGGTTGAGATTATTAAGGCATTGTCGCGTGATGCGAAGGTGCTTATTTTGGATGAGCCCACCGCTGTGCTCACTCCACAGGAAACAGATGAACTCATAGAGATCATGCGTCAGCTCAAAGAATCTGGCACCTCGATCGTTCTGATTACTCACAAGCTTCGTGAGATCAAGGCGATTGCGGACACCATCACGGTGATCCGTCGCGGGAAGGTCGTTGGAACCGCGAAGCCCACGGATTCGGAAAAAGAGCTGGCGTCAATGATGGTTGGCCGTCCGGTTAGCCTAGAGGTCCAGAAGGCTCCTGCGAAACTGGGTGACCCGGGACTGGTCTTTGAAGAGGTGTCCCTTGTCGATGAGGACGGGGCAATGGCTCTGAACCACGTCTCATTTGAGGTGCGTTCAGGTGAGATTCTCTGTGTAGCAGGCGTCCAAGGAAACGGTCAGACTGAACTCTGCGAAGCCATCGTGGGCACCCAGCACATTGATGGTGGCATCATCAAGCTGGCTGGAAAAGATGTCAACGACGTTTCCATTAAGAGAAGGTTCATTGACGGGTTGGGGTACGTGCCGGAAGACCGTTCCAAAGACGGTGCTATCGCGTCCTTCTCCGTGGCAGAGAACATGATCTTGAACCGCTACGACCAGAAACCGTTCGCCACGGGGGTCAACATGCACCCAGGCGTCGTGAAGAAGAATGCTGAAAAGTTGACCGTAGAGTTCGACGTGCGTCTTACCAACGTAGAGGATCCTATTTCTACGCTCTCCGGCGGTAACGCGCAGAAGGCAATTCTGGCCCGTGAGCTTTCACGTCCCATCAAGGTCCTTGTTGCCTCACAACCAACCCGTGGTGTTGACGTCGGCGCCATTGAGTTTGTGCACAACAGGATTGTTGAAGAGCGTGACAGTGGCACCGCAGTGCTGGTCGTGTCCTCTGAGCTGGACGAAGTCGTCGGCTTGGCGGACCGCATTGCAGTGATGTACAGAGGCGGCATAGTTGGAATAGTGCCACCGGACACGCCCCGTGACGCCCTCGGGTTGATGATGGCCGGTGTACCGCATGAGGAGGCGATGGCTCGCGTTCAGGAGTCGCCTGCAGAAGAAAGGGAGAATGCTGGTGAGTAGCCCTGCAATTCTTGATCCGGAACCCCCCACACTTGAACCGGACGTAGGGCCAGACCCTGCCAAGCAGTGGTGGAAAAAATTCGTCAAGGGGATGATGAGCCCAGCCACGGGAACTATCGCGCTGGCAATTCTCATTGCACTGGTTATCGGTGCGCTCATTGTCGTTGTTTTTGACCCTGAGGTCCAGAAAGCTGCGGGCTACATGTTCGCGGCGCCAGGTGACTTCTTCACTGAGGCGTGGAGAGCTTTCTCATCGTTCTTCACGGCTCTGATCCGCGGATCGATCTTCGACTGGCGTCAAAGCACCTTTACCGCGGCTATCCGCCCTCTCACTGAATCCGTTGTTCGCGCGATTCCGCTTGTGATCGCAGGCCTGGCCGTTGCCGTGTCCTTCACAGCCGGTCTGTTCAACATCGGTGTTCAGGGCCAGCTGATCATGGGTGCGCTGCTTGGTGGCTACATTGGTTTCGCTTGGAACCTCCCTGCTGGCCTCCACGTCCTCGTATCCATCGTTGGCGCGATCGTTGGTGGTGCCATATGGGGATTCATACCCGGCATATTGAAAGCCAAACTGGGCGCTAACGAAGTTATCGTCACGATCATGTTGAACTCTGTCGCGGCGTTGTTCTTAGCAGCCATGCTTCAGACTCAACGGTTCTACGGTGATGGCTTCCCGGGCAAGTCGATGCGACTTAACGACACATCGTTGTACCCGTCGTTGCTTGGATCCAGTTTCAGGTTGAACTTCAGCCTAGTTGTTGCTCTCTTAGCCGCCGTATTTGTCTGGTGGCTTATGGACCGGTCGACGTTTGGTTTTGAGATCCGTGCAGCCGGTGCTAACCCTGAAGCCGCAAAGACCGCGGGCATCAACGTACCTCTGGTTATCGTCATGACTCTGGTGCTGTCGGGAGCTCTTGCTGGCTTGGCGGCTACCGCACCGGTGTTAGGAACGGAACGTGCAATCACCGGTGGCGTCGCAGGAAGTATCGGATTCGACGCCATTGCGGTCGCGCTCCTGGGTAGATCCCGTCCCGTCGGAGTCGTGTTCGCAGGCCTGTTATTCGGCGCATTGAACGCTGGCGGTGCCCTCATGCAGTCATCTGCTGGCATTCCCGTTGACGTCGTGTTGATTACACAGGCAATCATTATTCTCACCATCGCTGCATCCGAAGCGATCCGTGCGGCCCGCGAAGCGAAGAAGGCTAACGCCCTCACCGTCGCGAAGGTCGAAACGGAAGATGAGAAGTCCGCTAAGAAGGAAGGAGTGGAGGCGTGAGCACCACCGCAATGAAACCTTCAAACTTAGCCGCGTCCCCCGACAGTGATTCACCTGCAACAGTCGTAGTACCGATATCGTGGCGTGACCCGATTGTCACAAGCGTCATGTCTGTCCTAACGGTCATCATGGCGTTTGCGGCAAAGGGACACTCCAACATATCGTTCTCCGGCGCGACTTCGTGGTTCAGCATGGGGACCATCTCCCTGCCTGCATCCATGACATCTTGGATCCTTGCTGCTATTGCAATAGCCGGAACGGCAATGACGTTCAAGCTAGCTATCGAACGCAAGCCTGTTCCGGGATGGTTCCTTGGAATCGTAGGTGTTGCCTTCGTCTTCACGTTCCTGATTCTGGCCGTGGCAGGACGCCCGTCTGCGAACCTCCCTATTGTGTCGCTCCTAGCGGGTGGCCTTATGTTCGCGACACCGCTGGTGTTCGGCGCCTTGGCCGGCGTAATCAATGAGCGCGTGGGCGTTATCAACATTGCTATTGAGGGCCAGCTTCTGCTTGGCGCATTCGCTGGAGCAGTCACCGCATCCATCTTTGGGACACCATGGGCCGGACTTGTCGGCGCACCCATTGCTGGCGCTCTATTGGCTGTGCTGCTGGCTCTGTTCACAATCAACTACCGCTCCGACCACATCGTTGTTGGTGTTGTTCTGAACATGCTTGCACTTGGTGTGACGTCCTTCCTGTTCTCAACACTGCTGTCCAGCTCCAGTCACTTGAATAAGCCGATGAGGTTGACGACGCTGCCGATCCCATTGTTGAAGGACATTCCGATCATCGGTCCGGTCATGTTCAATCAGACGATTCTGGTGTACCTGATGTACGCAGCGGTCATCATTCTCCAGATCATGCTGTTCAACAGCCGTTGGGGACTTCGTCTACGCGCCGTTGGTGAGAAGCCGCGTGCGGCCGACACCGTCGGTATCAAGGTGAACGCAACGCGCTGGCACAACGTCATTCTTGGCGGGGCCGTCGCGGGCCTGGGTGGAGCATTCTTCACCATCGGCCAGGGCTTGGCGTTCTCTAAAGATATGGCTGCGGGCAACGGTTTTATCGCCCTCGCCGCGATGATCATTGGACGATGGAATCCTGTCGGCGCACTCACTGCAGCGCTACTCTTCGGGTTCGCAACGAACCTGGGTGCCGTCATGCAGGCGGTTGGCGCACCTGTCCCGGCAGAGTATCTGTTGATGATCCCGTATCTGGTCACCATCCTTGCGGTTGCTGGCTTCGTGGGGGCGGTCAGACCGCCTGCCGCGGAAGGCATACCGTATCCGTGACGCTTTGAAAGTTCGCGCCCATTGGTTAGCCGGTGGGCGCGAACTGGTCTCCGATAAAGGTCTTGAGGTTTGAAAATAATGGAAGGGGTTCGATGGAACGCCAACAAATAGATGACGGAACATGGCAGATGCTGCGCAACGAAGCGATAGCGGCCATGAAGACAGCGTATGTCCCGTACTCGAAGTTTCCAGTAGGTGCCGCTGCCCTGGTCGATGACGGCAGGATAGTGTCAGGCTGCAACGTAGAGAACGCATCCTACGGTGTTGGGCTGTGCGCGGAATGTGGACTGGTAAGCAACCTTTCGCGTACCGGCGGTGGCAGACTGGTTGCCTTCGCCTGCGTTGACGCGCTTGGTGAGGCAACGTCGCCGTGCGGGCGCTGTCGCCAGCTTCTCTTTGAGTTCGGTGGAAACGACCTGCTGGTGTGGATGCCCGAAGGCATCATGCCAATGAGTGAAGTGCTGCCGGGCGGCTTTGGTCCGGCGGATCTTGACCGCGTTTGGGAAGCGGAAAAGGAAGATTTGATCGTAGTGAGTGAGGACGCGGAATGAGTAAGCCAGAGGCTTTCGATGCAGTAGACGTAATTCGTACAAAGAGGGACGGTCACAGACTCCCTGATCCCATGATCGACTGGGTCATTGACGCCTACACGCGCGGCGTGGTGACCAGTGACCAGATGGCTGCACTGGCCATGGCCGTGTTCTTGAATGGGATGAACCGCGAAGAAATCGTCACGTGGACCACAGCCATGATGAACTCTGGGATTCGAATGAACTTCGACAACCTGGGTCGCCCTACGGCAGACAAGCACTCCACCGGTGGTGTGGGTGACAAGATCACGCTCCCGTTGGCGCCTCTTGTTGCAGTCTTTGGTGTTGCTGTTCCTCAGCTCTCCGGTAGGGGACTGGGACACACCGGTGGCACCTTGGACAAGATGGAGTCAATCAAGGGTTGGCAGGCTGAGGTCAGCGACAAGCAGATGATGCGAATGCTGGGCCCAGACGGACCGGGAGCCGTGATTTGCGCGGCCTCTGCCGACCTCGCCCCCGCAGACAAGAAACTCTACGCACTGCGCGACGTAACCGCGACGGTGGACTGCATCCCGCTCATTGCGTCCTCGATCATGTCGAAGAAGATCGCGGAGGGGACGGGCGCCCTCGTCCTTGACGTCAAAGTCGGTTCGGGCGCGTTCATGAAGGATGAGGTCCAGGCGAAGAAGCTGGCTGAGACCATGGTGGCTCTTGGAACGGACGCTGGCGTGCGCACATCTGCGCTGCTCACCAACATGTCCACGCCGCTTGGGCTGATGATCGGCAACGCCCTCGAAGTACAGGAATCCATTGACGTTCTGGCCGGTGGCGGACCCAAGGACGTTGTGGACCTGACGGTCATTCTGGCTGAAGAGATGCTTCGGTTGGCGGGTAAGACGGACGTTGATGTCCGTGCGGCGCTGAACGACGGCCGCGCGATGGACCATTGGCGACGCATGGTTGAGGACCAGCACGGTGACCTTGACGCGCCTCTCCCGAAGGCCAAGCACTCTGAGGTCGTGTACGCGGACGAGGACGGATACGTCGACAAGATGGACGCGTGGGGCGTCGGCATTGCGGCATGGCGTCTGGGTGCGGGTCGCACGCGTCAGGGGGAGAAGCTGGACTTGGGTGCGGGCGTTGAGCTTCACGCCAAGCCCGGGGATCCCATCAAGAAGGGACAGCCACTTCTCACCCTGTTTACCGACACACCGGAGAAGTTCCCGCGCAGCCTTGAGGCTCTGGAAGGCGCAATTGAGATCAGTGCAGAGGCGCCGACGGACGTGACTCCGCTGATACTGGACCGCGTGGAATAAGCAGGTAGGCGCCCCCGGGGTTCGCCGGGGGCGCCCTTTTCACAAGACAACAAAACGTGCACAGGAGGCACAAATGACTGATCGTAAGACCGTTGCAGGGATGGTTGACCATACGCTACTGAAGCCGGAGGCTACCTCAGCCGATGTCCAGGCGCTGATAGATGAGGCTGCGGAGCTCGGCACCTTCTCGGTGTGTGTGTCACCGTCGATGCTGCCTATTGAGGTCCCAGAGGGCCTGAAGGTAGCCGTCGTGGTGGGTTTCCCCTCCGGCGCTGTGAAGCCCGCAGTGAAGGCAGCAGAAGCCGCGCAGGCTGAGAAAGATGGCGCTGATGAGGTCGACATGGTGGTCAATCTGGCGTTCGTCAAGGAAGGCAACTATGAGGCCGTAGAGGAGGAGATCCAGGGCGTTCGCGACGCGGCTCCCGACGTCCTCCTGAAGGTCATCATTGAGTCGGCTGCACTTACAGATGATGAGATCACGGCAACCTGCCAGGCGGCTGTCCGGGCGGGTGCTGACTTCGTGAAGACGTCAACGGGCTTCCACCCTGCTGGTGGAGCCGATGCACACGATGTCGCTCTTATGCGGGCTGCGGTTGGCCCCGACATTGGCGTTAAGGCATCCGGCGGCATCCGTGACGCTGCGGCTGCTGAAGCCATGATCGCTGCCGGTGCGACCCGTCTGGGGCTATCCGGTACGGCGGCCGTCTTGGATGGCCTAGAAGACTAGGCATCCACAAAAACACGAAGGGGTCGGGATCCAAACGGGTTCCGACCCCTTCTGTATGCACACAAATGGTGCGCCACCCGCACGTAGCGCACCATCCATGCTCATCTGAAACTAGATGCCGATCGCTGGCCTCATCGCCATCTTGATGGCATCAAGACGCTGTGCCGCACGCACCCGGGCGGCAGCAACAGAACCTTCGCCGACGGGCTCAATGACCTCTATGTAGCACTTCAACTTCGGTTCGGTTCCGGACGGACGCACAACCACGCGGTCGTCGCGCTGAGTCACGTAAAGCAAACCATCGGTCGGGGGAAGGTCTCCCATCCCCTCAGCCAGATCCACTGCCTTGATGACCGGGGATCCCGCGATCTCCTCCAGACCGTTGGCGCGCAGGTTGGACATTCCCTTCGCGATTAGGTCCAAGTCCTCCACACGGATCGTGAGTGGGGCAGTGGCGTGGAGTCCATGAAGTTCAGCCAACTCATCCAACTTGTCCTGGATGGACCGACCCTCCGCCTTCAAGGACGCAGCCATGGCCGCCAGTTTCGTGCCGGCTGACACACCGTCCTTGTCGCGCACATAGTCCGGGTCCACGCAGTATCCAAGCGCTTCCTCATACCCAAACACGATGCCGGGAACACGCGAAATCCACTTGAAACCCGTCAGCGTGTTCTCATGTCCCAAGCCAATGTCCTTGGCGATCTTCCCCAGAAGACGGGAGGAAACGATTGAGTTTGCAAGCATCTGCTTGGGAAGATCCTCAGCGGGGACGACAGCGGCAACTTCGCGTGCCTTCTGCTCTCCGAGCAGGGAACCGACTTCATCACCCGTGAGCTGGCGCCAGCCGGTAGGTGACTTATCGTCCGGGATTGCAGCGGACGAACGGTCTGCATCCGGGTCATTGGCCAGGATGATGTCCGCGCCGACCCTCTCAGCGGTTTCGAATGACAGATCCAGTGCCCCCGGCTCCTCCGGGTTGGGGAACGCCACCGTTGGGAAGTCAGGATCAGGTTCGTGCTGTTCCTTCACCACAGCAACCTGCTCAAATCCAGCCCGTGCCAGCGCCTTCAGTGCCGTTTCGCCGCCGACCCCATGCATGGACGTGAGGACGATGCTGAGGTCGCGTGGGCCATCGGGAACAATCTCAGCGATCCGGTCAATGTACTTATTGACCATGTCTTCGCCGATGAACTCCCAACCTGATTCAGCGCGTGGAACCGACTTTACCGATTCCACAGCCTCAATCTGCTCCAAGATCTGGGCGTCATACGGAGGCACGATCTGGGTACCCTGTCCGGCACCCGTAACGACGCGCCCGCCCAGGTACACCTTGTAGCCATTGTCCTCAGGCGGATTGTGCGAAGCGGTCACCATGACCGCTGCGTCGGCGTTCAGGTTCCGTAGCGCAAAGGCTGTGACGGGGGTTGGCAGCGCCTCATCGAAGACGATGGCATGGCCGCCGCCAGCCTCCACGACTGCCGCGGTGTCGAGGGCGAATTCCTTTGACCCATACCGCGCATCATGTCCGACAACCACCGTGAAACCGTCGGGCAGTTCCGAAGCGAGGAAGCGGGTGAGCCCGGCGGCCGCGCGGATAACAACCGCTCTGTTCATCCGGTTTGGTCCGGCGCCCAACCGTCCGCGCAAACCGGCGGTACCAAAGGTGAGCATGCCTGAAAAGCGGTCGGCGAGTTCCGCCGTGGCGCCCTCGTCCCCGTCGTCGGAGAGAGTCAAAAGCTGCTCCAACTCCGTCGCGTCGCGCCCGTTGGGGTCATCTGCGATCCACTCTAAGACCGCATCCCTGTTGAAAGTTGTTGGTGCTGGCATTGCGTATCCTTTCGTCACATCTTCGCCACGACGTCCGCCAGCAACTTTGCTATGCGGGGTGCGGCTTCGCGACCAATCTCAATTACTTCTTCGTGCGACAGCGGATCAGGGGAAATCCCTGCCGCCAGATTCGTCATCAGTGACAAACCAAGTATTTCCAACCCGGATTCGCGGGCTGCGATGGCTTCCAAGGTTGTGGACATACCGACCAGGTGTCCGCCGATAATCTTCGCCATGTTCACTTCAGCCGGCGTCTCATAGTGAGGGCCGCGGAACTGGACGTACACACCTTCGGGGAGGGAGGGGTCAACGCTACGGGCCAACGTCCGAAGCCGCGGGGAGTAGAGGTCCGTCAGATCAACGAACGTCGCACCCTCCAACGGGGACTCCGCTGTCAGGTTGATGTGGTCGTTGATGAGGACCACTTGGCCAGGCTTCCATTCAACGTTTAGCCCACCGCAACCGTTCGTGAGTACGACCTGCTTGCAACCCAGTGCCGCGGCCGTCCTCATCCCGTGCGCAACGGCGCGCACGCCCTTGCCCTCATAAAAGTGGGTGCGTGAACCCAGAACGAGGGCGATTTTCCCGCTGCCCGCCACCTTGATTGTCCGCATGGTTGCGGTGTGCCCGACGACGGCGGGCGCTGAGAAACCTGGCACATCCTGTGCCGGCACCTCATCAATCGTTTCACCGATGATGTCCGCCGCACCGCCCCATCCGGAGCCTAAAACCAAGGCGATGTCGTAGCTGTCAACCCCGGAGTGTTCTTTGATTGCGTCTGCTGCTTGCTTTGCGAGGACGAAAGGGTCCTCTTCTTTGTCGTCTTTGTACATGAACCAAAGTTACCGTGTTTTGCCTATGTTTTCGCCCCGTGCGCTTCCTAACGGCGCAAAAGCAGGCAAGACGCGTGTCGAGGAGCAGCACGGGTCTCCCAATAGGGTTGTATTTTAGGATTGAGTAAGGGTATCCGGACACGAATATCGCAAGGAGGAACCATGGCAAAGACGGGTAAGGTGCATCTGCGCGGACCGGTCATCATGCGTGGGCGGGAACTTCCCACACAGACCGCGGACCAAAAACTGTTACAGTCCAGGACTGAGGATCCTTGGCGGGTCATGCGCATGCAGGCTGAGTTTGTGGAGGGCTTCTCTTCCCTAAGGGGCATTACAAACGCCGTGGCGGTCTTCGGGTCAGCGCGCACGGAGCCGGGGCACCCGGAGTACGTGATGGCTGAACGGCTTGGCCACCTCATCGCGGACAATGGGTTCGCGACCATAACCGGTGGAGGTCCCGGGGTGATGGAAGCGGCCAACAAAGGTGCATTTGAGGCCGGGGGAGTGTCGGTTGGTTTAGGTATAGAGCTCCCCTTTGAGCAGGGAATGAACTCCTGGGTCAACCTGGGCATCAACTTCAAGTATTTCTTTGTTCGCAAGGTCATGTTCGTCAGGTACGCTCGCGGTTTCATTGTGCTGCCGGGCGGATTTGGCACTTTGGATGAGCTGTTTGAATCGTTGACGCTGGTGCAAACCGGCAAGGTGGATTCCTTCCCCATTGTCCTGGTTGGGAAGAAGTTCTGGGAACCCATGGTTGAATGGCTCAGTGATTCCTTGGCGGCGCGCGGCCTAATTAGTGCATCCGATTTGGACTACTTCAAGATCGTCGACACCCCTGAAGAGGCCGTTGCTCATATCTGGGAAGGCATCGAAGCGCTTCAGAATTCCAAGGACGGGTCCGCCGCAGAAGAAGGGTAGTGGCGTGTTGCCACACCTAAACTCCCGGCGGCCTGCGCAGTATCAGCGTAGAATGGCCTTGGGCGATAGTGCGAAATGGCACTGGCAGGACAAACAGAGGAGCACCCTATGGCAGCGATGAAGCCCCGAACTGGAGATGGTCCACTTGAAGCCACGAAAGAGGGACGCGGAATTATCATGCGCATCCCCAGTGAGGGCGGTGGGCGCCTGGTCATTGAGTTGACGCCTGCGGAAGCGGTGGAACTCGCGGAGGCTTTGCAAGCGGCGGTCTAAGAGAGTTACTGATTAGGAAAGGCGGTGCACTGTGTGCACCGCCTTTGTCTTCCTGTAAACACGCTTCCACGGCGGCGCCAATCCGGACATAAGACTCCGAATCAGCACCGGCTCCGGCAGAAGCACCGGCTGCGGCAGAAGACGGTCACGACGCCGGCGGGCGCCTCACCGCAATCAGGACACCATCCCCGGTGGGGACCAGTGTCGTCACAAACTCATCCGACTCCAGTAGAGCACGCGCGTTTTCCCGCAGCGCTACGGTGTAGGGGTCCCGCCGCGCAGGGTTAGCAACGTTTCCGAACCAGAGACCATTCGGAATCACCAAAGCCCCGCTTGGCCGAAGCATCCGCAGAGCGTGTTCAGAGTACGCGCCAACTTCTTCAGGCAGTCCGTCAATCACGACCACGTCGTAAGAAGAATCCGCCATCCGCGGCAGCACGTCCAGCGCGCGCCCGTTTATGAACCGCGTGCGCGAGGACGGGACCTGGGCCGCACGGAAAGCCATGGCTGCGCTCTGCTGAAACTCCGGCTCTGGGTCGATTGTCGTGAGGACGCCCCGCGGATTCATTCCCGACAGCAGCCACAGTCCTGACACGCCAGCGCCAGTCCCGATTTCCACCACGGCCTTCGCATTGCGCATGGCAGCTATTGAACGCAGTAGCGCGCCCGTCCCCACCGACACCGGGTCCGCACCCAGTTCCATTGCCACTTCACGTGCACCCGCGATCACGGCGGGTTCAGTTACGAAACTTTCGCAGTACGCCCAGATGTCGTTACGTGGTCCAGTCATGTTTCTAGGCCTCTTCCCTGTCGGCTATACCTAGGCTACCGCCCCCGGCGAAGGCGCGTGCCAAGTCCACACCATCTGCCACGCGCCACGCATCGGGCCTACCCGAAAGCCAGTTACTTCCTATCTTTGGACGGGTGCGACTCCCAGTGGGCGCCCGGCCAAACCACGTGAGTGTGCCGCCAGTTTCTTCGCAAGTGCCTGTAGTTCGAGGGCGGATTCCGACTGCGCGTTTTCCCCCAACTTCGACGCTACCGGCGCCCCGGTGTCGCCACCGATCCGCAGGTTGATATCCAAGGGAACCTGGGCCATCAACGGCACCTCATGACCAAGGAGCGCCGATAGGTGCCCACTTACGGTCGCGCCGCCGCCGGAGCCGAAGATCTCCATCTTCTTACCGTCGGGCTGGGTTATGTACGCCATGTTCTCCACAACACCGATTACACGCTGACGCGTCTGCGTCGCAATGGACCCCGAGCGCTCCGCCACTTCCGCAGCAGCGATCTGCGGCGTCGTCACGATGAGGATCTCCGCGTTCGGCAGCAACTGCGCGATGGAGATTGCAACGTCACCGGTCCCAGGAGGCATGTCGATCAGCAGAACATCCAGATCCCCCCAGAACACGTCGGCCAAGAACTGCTGCAGCGCCCTGTGAAGCATGGGCCCGCGCCAGATGATCGGCTGCCCCTCTGGCACGAACATCCCGATCGAAATGACCTTCACACCGGATGCGCCGATCGGGGGGACGATCATCCCGTCGATGGATTGTGGGTCATGGGTCACCCCAAGCATTCGGGGGATAGAGAATCCGTAGATGTCTGCGTCCAAGACACCGACCTTCAGGCCCTGCTCCGCAAGCGCTACCGCCAGGTTTGCTGTCACAGAGGACTTACCAACACCACCCTTACCTGAGGTCACCGCAATGACCCTTGTCAGGTTGTCTGGCTTGGTGAAGGGGATTTCACGTTCCGCGTGTCCGGTTAGTTTCTCCCGCAACTCCCGTTTCTGTTCGTCATTCATGACGCCCATGTCCACGTGAACATTCTCTACACCATCAACGGCGGATACTTCCGTGATCACATCATTGGTGATTGTGGATCGCAGTGGACAACCTGCCGTCGTTAGCAGGACGTTCACTGTCACATCCCCACCGTCAATCTTGACGCCCCCAATCATTCCCAGCTCCGGGAGGGGCTTGTTTATTTCTGGGTCAATCACGCGACCCAGCGCTTCCATTACGGCAGATTCAGTTACGGTCATGTCTCAATCTTAGGCGAGGTACGCAAGCCCTCCATTTCTCCAAGCTGAGGGCGAAGATCTGCTGTGAAAAGCGCGTATGCCCGTAGGCTGGGGATAACCCAAGTTGAAAGGATCAGCCAATGGCATTTAACCGCATGCCTGCAAGGCACCCTGAGATGCCGTCCGGAACTGAGGTTGCTGCGTTCCGCACCCACCAGGAGGCCTCGGCTGCGGTGGAAAAATTGGCGGACAACCAGTTCCCGATCAATACTGTCACCATTGTTGGCTCCGATCTGCACATGGCAGAGAAGGTGTTGACCAAGTTGACGCCCGCGAAGGTCGCTTTGACCGGCGCAACCCAGGGTTTGACGTGGGGCCTGTTCATGGCCATTTTCGTCATCCTGTTTTACCCGCAGGCCGTCGCCTTCGTCCCGATGATCGCCATTGTTGTCGGTGTGCTGCTGGGCATGCTTTTGAGCACGGCCGCATGGGCTTTGAACAAGAACCGCGGAACGTTCGCGGCCCAGTCAAGTCTTGTGGCAACGCGTTACGCCATTCTTGTGACGGAGATGCCGGACCGCGCGTTCAACATTCTGGCTGGCATGCCCGGCAACATGTCTTCTCAGCCCCGGCGCCCCGTCCGCCGTGAACCCGCCCGCACGTACACGCATGGTGGCGCAGACTTTTCCGCCCCGGCGCAGTCCACGCGTTCCACTCCGGTCAGTTCTTCGGTGAGGGGCGAGGGCGATGGGGACGAGGACGGGACCCGCTGGGATAGCGTCGCGGGCCAGCCCAGACAAACTGCGGATACCCCCGCGGAGCGCGGGGAGCGCAAACCCACGGAGTACGGCTCACGCCCCGATGAGGTCCCCCGGTTTGGTGTCCGGATTTCCGATGCGGAGCGTGAGCGGCGCCAAAGTCAGGACTCTGACTCCTAACCCGCCTGAACGGTAGCGATCCATTCCTCCACGGCATCTACCGTGCGAGGGATGCCTTCGCTGAGTCGCCTTGGGGTGCCGTCGGCCTCGATCACAATATCGTCCTCGATCCGAACGCCGATCCCGCGGAACTCCTCCGGAACTGCCAGGTCGTCGGCGCGGAAGTACAAACCGGGCTCAATCGTGAACACCATGCCCGGCTCAATGAGCGCGTCCTGGTAGAGCTCCTGGCGCGCCTGAGCGCAGTCGTGCACGTCCAGCCCCAGGTGGTGGCACGTGCCGTGCGGCATCCAACGGCGGTGCTGCTGACCTTCCGGAGATAGGGACTCCTCAACGCTGACCGGCAGCAGCCCCCATTCGGACAACTTGTTCGCCAGCACGACCTGCGCTGCCTCATGAATGTTGCGGAACCGAACGCCGGGTTCTTTTGCGCGCTCGAGGGCGGCCTCGCACGCCTCCAGCACCGCCTCATACACCTTCTTTTGTGTGGGGCTGAACTTCCCGCTGACCGGAAGGGTCCGCGTGATGTCCGCGGTGTACAGGGAGTCCAGTTCCACGCCCGCATCGACAAGGACCAGGTCCCCGGGCGTCACCGTGCCGGAGTTGTCCATCCAGTGCAGCGTGTTGGCGTGGTTGCCGGACGCCGCGATGGTTTCGTACCCAAGACCGTTTCCGTATTCACGCGCCACGGACGCAAAGGCGCCCTCGATCACACGCTCTCCACGAGGGTGACCGATGGTACGCGGCAGGGACCGAATGATGTTCTCAAAACCCTCTTTGGTGGCGTCGACGGCGGCTTGCATCTGGTCGACCTCATACTCATCCTTGGTCAGGCGCAGCTCACTGAGCGCTTCCGCAAGCGCGTCGTCACTCCCCTTCGCGTCCGGTCCCGCATCCAACCCACCTTGGACGCGCACCTCATTCACCATCGCTTCAATGTTGGTATCGACGTTCGTGATGACGCGAATCTGGACTTCGCCCGCGTCTTTTGCGAGGGCGTCGCGCAGCCCGTCAATGTTCTCGCATCTCAGCCCTGTTGCTGCCTGCATTTCTGCCAGCGACGGGCGCGCCCCAACCCAGAACTCCCCGTATCGGGAGTCCGCGTAGAACTCCTCAGAAGTGCGTGACGCGCGTGGGACGAAGTAGAGGATCGCCTCATGCGTCTGCTCTGACCCTTCCTCCGTTGGGTGCAGGACGAGGACGGAATCGGGTTCCATTTCGGCTTCCAGGCCGGTCATGTGGGCGAAAGCGGAGTGCGGGCGGAAACGGTAGTCCGTGTCGTTGCTGCGGACTTTTAGTTGGCCGGCGGGGATCACCAACCTTTCGCCCTCGAACAACTTTCCGATCTTCTCATGTCGCGGTGACAGGTAGTCTGCGGCGCCAGTCCGGTTCACCCCGGCCGGCGGACGCTCACCCCAACTGCTGGCCATGAACGCGCGGAACGCATCGGAGGAGGGACGGTGTGAACGGTTGTTTACGCGTTCTTCGATTGCCTGGGAATCTTGTGCATCATTTTCGGTCATGGATCCATCTTCGCACGGCCCACATAGGATGTTGGACATGACAAGGATTGACCCCCACGCACACACTCTTCGCTCTGACGGCACAGATACGCCACCGGAGTTGATCGCCGCAGCCAAGCGGGCGGGATTGGACTACGTCGGGATTACGGACCACGACACCAGCGCGGGGTGGCAGGAGGCGGCGCTTGCTGCGGTGGAGATCGGTGTGGGGCTGATAAGGGGAGTGGAGGTCTCATCGGCTGTTGATGGGCAGTCCGTGCACGTCCTTGGTCTTTTGATGGAAGAGTCCGCAATGCAGGATCTGTTTGGGGATTCTACGGAGTCGCGCGCATTGCGCCTGAAGGCGATGACAGAGAACCTGGTGGCTGACTACCCGTTGGTCTCCTTTGAGGAGATCGTGGATGCGGCAGGCGGCGCGCCTCTTGGGCGGCCGCACCTGGCGGATCAGTTGGTTTTGAAGGGATATTTCCCGAACCGGAATGCTGCTTTTGCGGTTGCGTTGAATGAGTCGGCACCGTATTACGTTCCCCAAGACGTGCCGCATCCGGTGGATGTGGTGGGGCGGATTCGCGACGCGGGTGGCGTGCCTATTTTGGCGCATCCGCTTTCAAGGACCCGCGGCAAGGTGGTGGGTGAAGACCTCATCGCAGAGATGGTCGACGCGGGGCTGTTCGGCATTGAGCGCGACCACCGCGACCACACCCAGGAAGCGCGCGCGGAGGTGGAGCGGATCGCAAAAAGGTTGGGTTTAGCGATGTCGGCTGGTTCCGATTATCACGGTCGTGGCAAGCCCAACAAATTGGGTGAAAACCTACTGGAGCCGTATATTCTTTCCCAGATTGAAGAGATGGGAAAGTTAGAGGTCATCCGCAGGTGAGTCTGGATTCTGTGATATCGGTGCCGCTGCTGGCAACCACCTTCATCACCCTTTTCGTCATTATGGACCCTCCGGGGACCGTGCCGGTTTTCCTAGCGCTTACGCGCACCATGAATCGGCAGCGGAAGAACCGGGCTGCCGTTCAGGCAACCATCACCTCATTCTTTGTGATTGTTGGCTTTGCCGTCATTGGAAAATACCTGTTGCAGGGGCTGAGTATTTCCATGGAGGCACTCCAGCTCTCCGGTGGCATCCTTCTGTTCCTGGTGGCCATGGAGCTCCTTATGGGCGGTGGAGATTTCGGCGGTGATGAAGAGGAGGCACGAAGTAACGTTGCGATGGTCCCTCTGGGGACACCTCTTTTGGCAGGGCCCGGCGCGATCGTTGCGGTCATGGTCTCTGTGAACCAGGGCGGTGGAAGCCTGGCCGGATGGGTCGCCGTAATGGTGGCGGTCGTTGCCATGCACATAGTCATTTATTTGACGATGCGGTGGTCGGTCGGCCTGGCACGATTCTTGGGGGATGACGGAGTCCTTATACTCACTAAGATTTCCGGTGTACTTCTGGCGGCCATTGCAACACAGATGGTTGTTACCGCGGTGTTCAGTTTCATCACCGCCTACAAGACGGGTGTGCTGTAGGGGCTTAGGTGATTGGGGTCGGTGGTGATTCGGGTCGGTGCTGATTGGGGCTGGTCGCGATTCGGGTCGGTGTCTAACTGAGCACTACCAGGGTCTTTTATGGGTTTTGGGACGTAGAGTGTGGGCGTGAGATTCCATCCTGTATTCGCGAAAGGGGCCATGCAGACCCTGTATTGGGTCATGAAACGCCTGCCCGTGAACCGGTGCAAGGTCGTCTTCTTGAGCAGGCAGTCCGACACCATAACCCTTGACTTCCAGATGTTGATTGAGGAGCTCAGAGCAATACGCCCCAGCGTCAAGGTCGTTGTAATCTCACGTCGTCTTGATGCCGGGTGGAAGAACCAGATTCGATACGGGGCGGCGCTGCTCACCAGCATGTATCACTTGGCGACATCCAAGGTTTGCGTCCTAGATTCGTATTGGCCCGCCGTTTCCGTCCTCGACCATAAATCCGACCTGGTTGTTTTCCGGATGTGGCACTCGCTGGGGAAAATCAAGAGGTCTGGGCGCGCAACAGTTGGGATGAGGGATGGCCGCTCGCGTGAGATTTCCGAACTGATGCGGATGCATGAGGGGTATGACTACGTCGTTGCAGGGGCTCCGGTGTGGAACCAGTTCTATCTGGATTCGTTCGATGTTTCCGAGGACGCGTTGCTCAACATTGGGCTTCCGCGCGCGGACTATCTGGTGAACCAGCGCGAATCGTTGAGGGCCGCGATCCTGGAGAAATACCCTGAGTTTCGCAGCGGCAACGTGGTTTTGTACGCCCCGACGTTCCGTAGCCGCGGTGGTGCGGGTATAGAGGCGAGGAACCTGGTTTCTACTCTGGCCCCTGCTGGTTTCAAGGTGATAGTGAAGGGGCACGCGAACCAGGCTCTGCTTGCGCCGGATGGAAACTACTGGGGTTGCCCGGAGTTTTCTGCGCTGGAGCTGCTGAGCGTCGCCGATTACCTGGTGACTGACTACTCTGCGATAGCCATTGAAGGAGCGCTGATTGGCGTGCGGACCTTCTTCTACGCGTATGACCTAGTCGAATACACGGAGGCAAACGGCCTTAACATTGATCTGGCCGGAATGTATCCAGGGTTGGTGCTGGAAACAGTTGATGAAGTCCTGGCCGCACTCCGAAGTGATTACCCGGCGGCGGAGCTGGAGGCGTTCCAAAGCAGGTATGGCCTACCGGATCCGGGCCACTCCACAAGAGATCTTGCAGATGCAATCTTTGAAAAGGGTGGTCTCTGTTCCCGCTAAAGGGCCACTTCACACAACAGGCTGTGGTCGCTGATCCTGTGTCGCATCGTTGGCTGGGTATCTCGTTTTGGCACTCGGAACTTGCTGCTCGGTGGCGCGGCGATCAAAAAGTGTATGTGGAAGCAACCGAGGTGCCGTTCTGGTTGACAGGATGTGGGTGCCGTTCTGGCTGACAGGATGTGGGTGCTAGATCTGCTCTTGTCGCACGATGGGTCTGTGCGTCAGTTCGCTGAGCCGTGTTTTGAGTGCACGTTTGCGGGCTCTTCTGTCAGAGGCTGTGGATGAAGCCAGTTGGTCCGGCGCTTACTTAAGTTGGGGGTGAACCGTGCCTGTCCCACGGCATGCAGCACACGGTCAAAGACAGAAATGGTCAAGATGGCATGCCAACCCCCAAGATGGCTATGCCATCTTGACCTATCCAGAGCCAACTTGATCTGTGCCGCGCCATCTTGGCGTTGATATATGCACCCCAAGAAGACTTTTAGGGCCATCCCACCAGTTAGGCGTGCGCCGCTGGCGATGAGGCATTAGCCAGCCTAGAATCATGTGGTCCCACAGCCCCTTTTGTGAAGCACCCCCAGACGTTAGATCACCGTTATCGTTCTAGATCGCCGCTATAGCTGGACGACAACAGCGATTTTAAGCGACAACGGCGATCTAACGTCTGGGGTCCCACGGTGGAAGGTTGCGAAAGCGCTCCCACCGTGCTTCCATAGCCCGCTTTGTTAGGAGCCGCCTACTTCTGGCCCTCATTTTGGGAGGACTTGCGAATCCGCTTACGAGGGCGCCTCTTCGAAGCCGTAGTCTGTTCACCAGCATTCGCGCCCGAGCCGCCATTCGACCCCGAGCCACCCTTCGATCCGGACCCGCGCTGATTGCCGGATCCGCGCTGATTGCCTCCCTGACCACCTCTGCGGTTCCCGCGCTGGCTACCTTGGCGCCCGCCTCGGCCCCGTCCGCCCTCGCCCCGACGGTCACGGCTACGACCACCATGGCCGCCCTTGCCGTCAACGTCCTCAATCTCCTCAGATTCCAGCCCCTCACGGGTCCGCTGGGAACGGGGCAAACGGCCCGTGACGTTGGGGTTTATCCCCAGATCCTCAAAGAGGTGCTCCGAGGTATGGTACGTCTCCACCGGTTCCACGATGTCGAGGTCGAGCTGACGCGCAATAAGCCCCCAACGCGGAACGTCATCCCAGTCAACGAACGAAACAGCCGTGCCCTTCGCGCCGGCACGCGCGGTGCGTCCGATCCGGTGCAGGTACGTCTTCTCATCCTCCGGACACTGGTAGTTCACGACGTGGGTTACGTCCTGGACATCGATTCCGCGCGCGGCGACATCGGTCGCGACGAGGACGTCAATCTTCCCCTTCTTGAACGCACGCAGCGCGCGCTCGCGGGCACCTTGACCCAAGTCCCCGTGCAGCGAGCCCACCGCGAAGCCACGCCCCTCCAGATCATCGGCGAGGGCGGCGGCGGTACGCTTGGTCTTCACGAACACGATCGTTCGCCCTCGTCCATCCGCCTGCAAAATGCGCGTCAAAACTTCCGCTTTGTTGAGTGCGTGCGCGCGGTATGCGAACTGGTCGACTTGGGCGACCGTTGCGCCCTCGTCATCCGGATCCTGGGCGCGAATGTGGGTTGGCTGACGCATGAAACGGCGCGCCAACGTGATCACCGGGCCCGGCATCGTCGCGGAGAACAGCATGGAATGCCGGCTTCCCGACACTTGCGACAAGAGGCGCTCAACGTCGGGGAGGAAGCCCAGGTCCAGCATCTCATCGGCCTCATCCAACACCACCGTGTTTACGTGGTTCAGTTTGAGGATTCCGCGGTCAGCCAGGTCGATCAGCCGCCCCGGTGTGCCAACCACGACCTCAACGCCCTCCTTCAATGCCTTCACCTGCGGCTCAAAAGCCACGCCACCGTAGATGTCCACGATCCGCGTCGGCAGGTTCTTCGCCGCGACACGCAAATCGTCTGCGACCTGCTTACATAACTCTCGCGTCGGCAGGATGATCAGGGCCTGAGGAGATCCGGGGGAGAGAAGGTCATCAAAGCCCTCTTCACCAGGTGCCACCACGTTTTCGAGGACGGGGATGCCAAACCCCAAAGTTTTACCCGTGCCGGTCTTCGCCTGCCCAATAATGTCCCGCCGCGTCAACGCGACAGGCAGGGTCAGGGCCTGGATGGGAAACGGACTGGTGATCCCTTCCGCATCCAATGCATCCACAATTTCACTGCGGACCCCAAAGTCCGCAAAAGTCTTTTCTTCTGCGCTCACTATTCGCCTTCCGAATGGTTCCTTGTTTCGTTGGAGGCAGCCGATCGCGCATATTCTTTAGTGCATCTGTGAAGGAGAGGAACTCTCCCGGTCCCGTTTCGCCGGGCGACCGGGCAACCTTTACAAAAACAGTCTACCGGCAGGCGTAGCGGGTATTGCGATGTGCTTATAGGGTTTAGGTATGACTAGCAATGAAGCAGATCAGCAAATACCGGGGACCAAGGCAGTTGTGGGACTGTTCGCGTTTTGTGCGCTTGCGGCCATGACGCGGCTGGCCAAGGACGGTGATCAGGCGCCAAATACGAAGTTCCATGTGGACTTAGCGGGGCTCGCAGATGCGGGTTACCAGCATTTCCGCGGGTTTGACGACTACGCGGAGGAACACGGGTTTTCCATCATTGATGCAGCCGGAGTTTACGCCGGATTGTTTGATGAGTTGGATGTGCGCACGCGCCCTTCCAACTGGTGGGAAAGGTGTGTGAAGAGTTACGTTGTCATCGGCGTGTTTGCGGACATTCTTCAGGAACTGAGTGACCGCCACCAGTTGTTCTACCGGGCATTCAACGTTTGGGATCTTGGGCAGGGCGCGTGGGTGCGGAAGCACTTGGCGCCGATAACTGCAAGTGACCCCCAGCTGGCGGCGCGGTTGTCACTGTGGGCGCGCCGCGTGGCGGGGGAGACGTTTGGGCTTGCGCGGGCAACCTTGTTCAGTTACCCGGAGTTGACGCTGGACGCCGATACTGCGGATGCGATCATTGAGAGCGCAATGCGTAAGCACAAGGTTCGCCTAGAAGAGGTGAACCTCAAGGCGTAGGGTGCACTTTTGGTTGGGCTTCGCCTGCTAGATGCGGCCGAAGCCGACCTTGTGCGCGGCGGTGGTTGGCACCATCACGTAGGCAATCACTGTTGCCGGAATGATTACGCGGTCGCCTTTGGTGTCGGTCAGGTCCAGGACAGAGCCGTCTTCAATTGCCTTCTTGACTTGGTCGAGGACGTCTTCTTCCTTCCCCGGCAAATCCAGCGTTAGAGGTCCGACGCCGGAACGAAAGTTGAACGTCAACTTCATGGTTGTCTCCTTCAAGAGTGGCCTGGCTGTGCTGATTAATCCCAAGTCTAAGTCGGGGGGCTCCAAGATGTCGGAGGGGTCGGGGATACTCGCTTGTAGCGAAAGGGGGGCGCATGTCGGCAGACGGGATGGCGTGGGATGACCAGCAGAAGGCCGCGTTTTATCTTGTTGAGGCGGGGTCAAATGTCCACGTAACCGGGGGACCGGGAACAGGGAAGACAACGGTTGCGGTGGAGGTAATGCGGCGCGCGTTAGAGGGTGCGCACCGCTCATCGCAGTGGGCGCCGGCCCTCATGTTGACGCCTGATAGACACCGTGCGGTGGAGGCGGAAGGGGCGCTGGCCAAGGTTGGAACGGGGCGGACCCTTACGGGGTTGAGTGCGGCGGGAAGCCACAGGTTGGTCCGTTCGCTTAGTTCTTACGCATACCTGGTTATCGCCTTATGGATGGTGGAGCGTGAAACCCCTCTGGAGCGGCCAACCATGCTGTCGGGAGCCAAAGAAGACGCGTGGCTAAAGGAGGCGCTGGCGCAGGGATGCGCTGAGTTTTCGCAGGAAGTCTCAGGTAGTGAGGCGTTTCGGATGGAGATACGCAACCTTATGGCGCGCGCGGGGCAAATGGGGTTGCTCCCTTCAGACTTGGTCCGGCTGGGTGAAGTTGTGGGGCTGCCACTGTGGCAGGTCGCGGGGCGCATGTACGGACAATACGCGGGTTGGGATGATGCGTTCGTTGTCGCAACGGCGCACCTGGATGCAGCAAGGATCCCCCGGGTGGCCGCAAATCTTTTGCGTGACTGGGAAATAGACGCGGCAGGCCTTGGGGTTCTGGCTGGTCCGCCACTGCCGGCGCTGGTGGTGGTTGAGGATGCCCAGGACATGCCGCAGTCTGCGTTGCCTCTGGTTGGTGCGCTGGAAGAGGCGGGCGTGCAGGTGGTGATCACCAGCAGCGCTGATGAAGCGGTTGCCTCGTACCGCGGCGGTGTCGCAACCATGGGTGCGCAGTTGGCAGAACGTGTGGATGCGCAACCGGTAGTGCTCTTCACAAACCATCGCAGCGGCCGCGCAGTGCAGAAGGTTGTAGCCGGTATGCAGCGCTGGTTTGCGCCGCCCAGAAAGGTTGCCGCAGAGGAGGGTAGCGGGGCGGGGGAAAGCGCGCCGTCAAAGAAGGTAGAGAAGAAGAAAGGTCGGTTGCCGGGCGTTTTCTCAACGCAGGCGCAGCAGAACGCAGCGGTTGTACAGGCACTTCGTGAAGCTCACTTGCACGGGCATATTCCGTGGGATCAGATGGCGGTTGTTGTGCGTCATGCCGCGTCGGTCGAATCCTTCCAGGACTTCTTAGTGCGTGCGTCTGTGCCGATTAGAAGTGGAGAGCGGCCCGTTGTTCTATCGCGGGTCCCTATTTGTGCGGCAACATTGGCGCTGGTGGCACCTGAGCGGGAGCTAAGCGGTGTCTTGGAGGAAGAAAACGCCCTCGCCCTAATCGCGTCCCCGTTGGTTCGGGGTGACTCTCTTGGCACATACCGCGTGTTGCGCGACTTCCGTTTGGGGGACACCGACCGCCGGAATCGCGGCGTCGTTGATCTTCTGGCATCCATTGGTGATGGCGGGTATTCCCCATCCAACCGCGGTCTTTACCCGACATATGAACGGTTGCGTGTCGCAGCGAAACTGTGGGCGCTTCGGGAGGACGCAAGGCGGGCATCCGCAACGGACGGGCTGTGGATGGTCTGGGACGGGGCGGGATTGGGGCAGGAGCTGCGAGGCCAGGCGCTCAAGCCGGGTTTTGCGGGAATGTATGCGGCGGAGGAACTGGACGCCATGCTTGCTCTCTTCCGCAAGGCTGACCTCTGGAGTCAGGAACGCATGGACCAGGGGCTGGCCGACGGGACGGCTGCGGACTTCGCGGGGGAGATCTTGAAACAGTCCGTGGTGACAGACTCTCTGGTTCCGCGGGGGTTGGCGGATCCTGGCGTGTCGGTGGTGACGCCGGCGCAGGCCGCGGGGCGCGAATGGGAAGTTGTTGTGGTGGCGGACCTTCAGGAGGGGAGCTGGCCTTCACCCGCGCGGGCAGGCCTTGGCGCGTTGTCCCGATTGGAAGGAATTGTGGAGGACGCTACCGCGCGGGGTTGGCCAACCGAAGGTCCGGTCGCACCCTATCTGCCGGACCGCGGAGCTTTGGTGGGGGCAGACGGGGGGACAGAGGCACGTGATCGTCGCAAGGAAGAGGCTTCGCTCCTGTATGTCGCGGTTTCACGCGCTAAACAGTCGCTCCGGCTGTTTAGTGTGAGCAATGAGGATCATGCGCCTTCATCATTCTTGCTTGCGTTGAATGAGGAGGGGTTGTTGGAGGTGCCGATCCCGGGTGACGGTGAGTGGGAGCATTACTTGACCTTGGACTCGCTTGTCGCTGCGGCGCGTCGGGAGCTGGTAAGTGAGGATTCGTCGGAGTCGGGAAGTAGAGATGCCGCAAGGCTTTTGGCGTTGCTTTCGGCGGCTGGTGTGCCCGACGCGCACCCACAGAACTGGGCATCGACGGGTTCGGTAAGCACGGACAGCCCCATATTGGAGCAAGGCCCACTGAGGTTGAGTCCTTCAAAGCTTGGGGAAGCGAAGGACTGTGGGTTGCGGTGGTTCCTTGGAAGCGTCGGGGGTAATGCCCAAGACTTGCAAGAAGACGAAGCGGATTTGAATGCAGCGCGTCTTGGGAGCCTTGTGCACAGGGTGGCTGAGGAGAATCCGCGTGGAACCCCACAGGAGCTTCGTGAGGCGGTGCGGAAACTCTGGGCCGAAATAGGTCTGGGTGAAGAGACGATGTGGCAGCGGCGTGCTCTTCGGGATGTGGAAGAAAAGGTCGCGCGGCTTGGGACTTACACAGCCGCTTATAAGGGGGAGCTCCAAGTTGAGCAGAGAATCCGCTTTGAGGTGGAAGGGGCCGTCATCCATGGGCGCGCAGATCGCATAGAGATTGCCCCTGATGGATCTGCACGTGTAGTGGATATTAAGACCGGCAGTGTGGGAACGAAGGCGCAGGCAGAAGACAACGCGCAGTTGTCCGCCTACCAGATTGGCGTTGCTGAGGCCGGTTGGACGCCCGGTGGTGCCGCGCTCTTAGGTCTTGGGTTGAAGCGCGACATGTTGAGAGAGCAGTCGCCGATGGATCCGACTGTTCTTGAAGAAACCCGCAGGGAAATAGGCGCGCTGGCTAAGAGCTTGTCGGGTAGCCGGGTTGAGGCGAACCCCGTGACGGGTTCCTGCAGGACTTGTGAGTTCCAGATTGTTTGCCCGGCGAAGCCCATCTCCGAAAGGACTTACGAATGAGTGCGAAGGAATTGGCGCGGGAACTGGGTCTGCTTGAGCCGACGGATGAACAGGCTGATGTTGCAGAGTACCCACCCTACGTGGAGGTTGACGGTGAACAGTATGCCGCGCCTTTGTTAGTTGTAGCCGGCGCTGGATCGGGGAAGACACAGACGCTTTCCCTGCGCGCCTCATACATGACGTCTCAGTTCGGGGTCCGTCCCGAAAGCATCCTGGGGCTTACGTTCACGCGGAAGGCTGCTGGTGAATTAGCGGGACGCTTGGCTGCACATAGCCGTTTACTGACCGGGATAGATGGTTCCGTGGGAGAGGGCTTTGCTGTCGTGGAGGTGCCTGTTGGCACTACGTACAACTCTTTCGCGTTGGGGATTGTCCAAGAGTTCGGTCCGTTGATAGGTATTGACCCCAAAGTCACGCATTTGGACGCGGCTGCGTCGTGGCAGTTGATGAGTGAGATCGTGGCTGGTTGGCCCTACGACATCTCCGGGGACCTAGCAGAGAGCACCATTGTGGAACGCGCGTTGGGCCTGCGCGAAGACATCGCAAACCAAGCCATGACAATGAGCGAAGTAGAAGCGGGGCTTCGACGTCTGAGTGCAAAGTTTGAAACTCTGCGCGAAGAGAAAGGTGGGAAACTAGCGGGGTTCTTCTTGGAAGGGGAGCAGACGGTTGCGCAGAGGAGAGAGCTGCTGGCCGTGATTGAGGCCTTCGAAGACGCAAAAGCACAAACTGGTCGCATGGACTATGCGGACCAAGTGCTTGCAGCGATCAGGATCGTGGAAGAAGCGGATCACGTCCGCGATGTGTTGCGTGCACGTCACAAGGTCGTCTTTTTGGATGAATTCCAGGACACTTCCGTGGCGCAGATGCGGTTTCTCTCCGCGCTATTCTCTGACCACCCGGTAACAGCCGTGGGTGACCCGAACCAGGCTATTTACGGTTGGCGTGGAGCCTCTGCGGCATCTTTGCAGGATTTCCACAGACTCTTCAACCCAAAGCGCGTGGCGCCCCAGGAGACTCTTAAGCTTTCCATGGCATGGCGAAACGACCGGTCCATTTTGAATGCTGCAAACGTCATCGCGGCTCCACTTGCTAAGACGCCAAGCTATGTCAGAAGAGTGGGATCGGAAGACAAGAACGGGCGCTCAGGGATAGGAGAACAGCCGGGTAGCCAGCGACAAGCGCAGCTTGTCCAGGGTGGTTCTGCGCCGAAAGAGGTTGTCAACGATGCGGCGGACGCTGAGTTCCTCGCTGCACGCGACAAAGCTGGTCCGGGTACGACAGAAGCGAACTTTCGCTTGCGCCACCAAGAATCCATCGACGACATCGTCGACTTTGTTGAGCAGGCCAGGAGGGACCTCTATGACCCAGAGGAAGGCAAACCTGGGTCGGTTGGTGTCCTTTGCCGGCGGAATGCGCCGTTGCGGCCTATTCTCCAGGCACTTCATGAGCGTGGCATCCCCGCACAGATGGTGGGGTCTGAATCCCTCCTTGGTCACCCCGCGGTTTTGGATCTGAGGGCGGCGCTGCAGGTTGCGGTGGATCCGGGGGACTCTCCCAGCTTGATGCGACTGCTCACCAATCTAGATCTGGGAGCATCCGACCTTAGGGCGCTTGGTGACCATGCCTCGTCAATCATGTGGCGCGAACAAAAGCGCGATCCCGAAAGTGGACGTTCGCCGATTCTGTTGGCCGAAGCGGTCGACTCCTGTGAAAAACCTGGGGACGTTCCAGGAATGAGTGCGGTTGCGGCAGGCCGCGTTGCGCGACTCCGAAGGATATTGCGTGAGCTGCGCCAAAGCGCTGCGCTTTCCATCCCCGCGCAGGTACAAACTGCGCGCCGACTACTAGCGTTGGATATTGAGTCTGAAGCAGACCCTACTAGCGAGGACGTTTCAGCAGTTCTGGACACGTTCGCGGATGTAGCAACCGAATATGACAAGTCCGCGCCACGCCCAACCATGGAGGCTTTCCTTGCATGGCTGACCGCGGCTGAGTTGAAAGAGAAAGGGTTGTCATCCCCAACAGCTGACATTGATGCCGACGCTGTACAAGTGATGACCATTCACGGGTCTAAAGGGCTTGAATGGGATGCAGTTGCAATAGCCGAATTCAGTGCAGGGCGTCTTCCGTCGCAGGGCTCTGGGAACCGGAAACGAGGAGGGGAATTCGCGCCCCCACCAAACCCTGGGCCCGCATCAGGGTGGTGGAAAGATGCCAGCGTTCTTCCCTACTCGCTGCGCCAAGACGCTGCGCACCTCCCCGATCCGGCCATATGGGGGTCCGATAAGACAGCGACCTATGCGCAGAATACTTTCCGCGAAGAGGTGGGCCAATATCTTCAAGATGAAGAACGGCGACTGGCTTACGTCGCTATTACTAGGGCGCGTCACCGGCTGCTGATGACTGGGTCGTGGTTTGACACGGGCACGACCCCACGTTTCCCTTCTCTTTTCGTCACTCAGTTATTGGCTAGTGCACCCGCCAGCGACGGGGTGCCACCAGTGACCAAGGCACGTATGGAACCGTTGCCACCCGCAGAAGAATGGGCTGACCTTATCGCTTCGGAAAGTACAGCAATGTTCCCAAGGGAACCCGGTCCCGTGAGGCGCCGAAGTGAGCAGGCGGGCGTCAAAGTTCTGCAGGAACTTCCAAATGCAGACACATTAGACGTCGATGCAGGTTTGGAATCTGTGAAGAATGAGAATCTGCGAAACGATGCCCGGTTGTTGCTTGCTCAACTTGAGGACCAACGGAAGCGAGCAAAAGAACTAGAGTCTGCCGACCCAGAGAAGGTACTCGCGGCGGCAGGGGCATCTAGGGCACTATCTGTCACGGAAGTTGCAGCGTTCAAGGCGGACCCAGTGGGAGTCGCGGCGGACCTACTTCGACCGGTACCGCAGCGCCCAATGGGAAGCGCACAGCTTGGGAGCCACCTACACAGGTGGATGGAAGGGCACCTTCGGGTTTTGGCTTCCTCCTCCGCCGATAAGGACCTGCAGCCGGAGGACGAAATCCCAGCGTCTTTGGTCGGAGAAGACAAGGAAATCTTCGCGGCCATTCAGCGCGCGGTGATTGAGTTGGATCTGGGTCGCGATTATACGGTCTTCGGGATTGAGATTCCGTTCTCGTGGACGGAAGAACAACAGCTGATCCGCGGAAGGATTGATGCCGTTCTGCGGGACAAGGACGGCAATTACGTCCTAGTCGACTGGAAGACGTCCCGATACCCGAAGCGTTCAATGACTGAACAGGAGAAGCTACGTTACGCGACCCAGCTCAGTTACTACCGTAAGGCTTGGCAGGAGCAGGCGGAAGCCGACGGCGTTGAACTTAGCAGCCAGTTGGTGTTCGTGTTTCCAGGTGGCACTTGGGTCGTACCTGAGGGGGAGATCTTCTAACGAAGCGAAAGGCGCGGTCGAAGCTTCATTCTGGCGCGAGCCGACGGGCGCCAGTCTGCGATCGGAGGCCTAGGCAAGTTTCGCGCTGAGGCTGCCTTGTATACATAGACTCGGTCTCTCGTTGGCCGTCTTCTCTGGCTGCCCAGTCTCTGAGTGTTTGACCCGAGGGCTTTTGCCGCACAGGGATTGGCCACACGGGTGTTAGAGGCTGTCATAGAAGACTTTCTCGCCATCGCGCTGCTGAGTACGCGATGTCAGTTTTGATACGCGATGTCGGTTTTGATACGCGATGTCCCCTCAGATACGCGATATCGGGGCCAAATATCGCGTATTTAACGGGACATCCCGTATCTAAGTGGACATCCCGTATTTAATGGCACGTCGCGCAGGCACGGCAGTGTTGTTGCGGCCTTTAGGGCGTCTGCCTTACGCGCAGAATATGCGCCGATGCGGTTCATGACCTTGCGACCCACACGAGATACACCAGCGCCGCCGCGTGCGGACTATGTCGAAGGTGCATTGGGGGTCGAAGGTACATTTGGGGTGCTTAAGACCCAATAAAAACGCTGTAATGTTGACCCGGTATGTACCTTCGACCCCCTGATGTGCTCTCGACGGCACTCAGTTCAGCGACCTCAAGACGGATATGCCAGCTTGGCGCTCTTTGGGCCTGCGTGGCGCTTTTGGGGCCAACTTGGCACTCTTGAGGGCAACTTTGCGCTCTTTGGGCCTGCGTGGCGCTTTTGGGGACAACTTGGCGCTCTTTGGGCCAACTTGGCGTTTTCTGTGGTCGGCAACCCGGCTGAGGTTCGGACCTTTAGGGGACCTCAAAGCTGCTGGTTCGGCCGCGTCGGATGGGCCTTACGTACTCTCGTTTTGGTGCCGGCTGCTCGGTGGGTGTGGCCTGGGAGTCTGACTGGCGTTGCTCGGTGCGCGCGACTTCGGAGTCCGACGGTTCCGGTGTGCTTCCGAAGGTCTGTTCGTTCCTGTACGTGTTGTTGGCTTCGTGCGGGGAATCGTCGTCGAAATCTGGAGTGTACGGGTCGTAGACGTTGCGATCGTCGGGGGTGTGGGTGCCGGGGGTGGCGCCAGCTTCGGGGGTGTGGGTGCGCCAGGGATGCGCGTCGGGGTCGTAGACGTCGGGATCGTCGGGGGTGTATGCGCCCGGATCGTCGGGGGTATCCGCGTCGAGGGCGTTGGGGGCGTGGGCGACGGAGGTGTCGGCGTCGTCGTCTGACCCGAACGGGCTGTATGGCCCCGTCTCCAACGAATGTGGCGACAAGACGTCGGTTGTCCTGGCGGAGTCATCACCCATTGCGGAACCACCGGTGTCCCAGTTGAGCGAGCCGCTGCCGGAAACCTGGTCGCGATCGACCCTGGCGCCGGAGCCGCTGTAGCCGCCGCCCTGAAGTTTCAGTAGCGGTTCGTCCTCGACACCGAAGGTAATCTCCACTACTTCTGGACGATGGGGCACCAGGCGCTGGTCCCCGATGTCCCAGTCAAGGTCGCGAAGGGCGGCAACGCCCTGCTCACGCCACCTTCGGTCATCCGCCGCGAAGCCTCGGCTGTACCACCGCAGCGTCTCTACCTCCGACAGAAGTTGTGCCCGGGTAAGTAGGTGAAGGTCCGTGGATGTGCGGGCCCTGGCGTAGGACTCCTCAAACGTGGAAAGGAACTGGTCACTGGCGTAATACATGAGCCAAACCAGGTCTGCCGCCGGGTCTCCAACAGCCGCATGGTCGAAGCGCGTCAGTCCCACAACTGCCCCTTGGGAAGCGTAAACGTGGTCCGCACTCAAGTCTCCGTGCAGGGGAACCGGCTGGAAACTCCACAGGGAATCCTCAGCCAACGCATCCGTCCACCTGGAACGCAACCGGGACGGAATCGCATCCTTGTGCTTATCTATGAGCCCACGCAGAGCCTTCCTGGTCGTATCCGAATCCGCATAACGCCGAGAAGCTTCCTTGTATGGCTGTGCCGGCAGCTCATGCAACGCGGCCAAAGCCGCACCAAGTGACGCGGGTAGCAATCCGCCCTCGTCCAAATCTGCGTCCGTAATCGCACTTCCACCCGGATACTCCATGACGATCGCGACCCCGCCGCCCACGCGCCTAACAGAACCAACGATCTGGGGGGCACTCCACGGGATCGCGCCCTGAGACTCCGCCTGTTGCAAAACCGCTAAGACTGCTTCATGCCTGCTCATCGTGACCTGCTCCACCGGGCTGGAAGGAGCCCACACCAGCCAGTGCGTGCCGTTCGCATCCACCACGCGCAACCACTGGCCACTGTCTGTTTGCTTCAGGGTGCCGCGGATCTCACGCACCTGCATACCGGGGACAGCAGCCGAACATAACGCTGCCAGCTCCAGCTCAGAAACCGGGTCAATAGATTCAGATTCGTGGGTCACACGCCTAACGTATCCCCATTTTTCCAAACCCGGGGCAGTACACCCCGAAAGACATCGGTTAGGCTTCCACTGTGACTATAGAATTTTCCGACGCGATATCCTCCCTGCGCGCGACGATGGATAACATTGTCGCGGTCGTTGACCCTGAACGTCTCCGCCAGGAGATTGACCGGCTGTCGGAAGCGGCGGCCGCGCCGAACCTTTGGGATGACGCGGATGAAGCGCAGAAGGTCACGTCCGAACTTAGTTACCTCCAGTCGGATCTTGAGCGCCTCGAATCAACGTTGGCGCGCATCGATGACCTGGAAGCCCTGGTGGAGATGGGCGCTGAGTCTGAGGATGAAGAGGAGCGCGCGGAGATCTTCGAAGAGTGTGAAGCCGACCTTGAGGAGCTCACGAAGCACATCGCGGACTTTGAGATTCGGACCCTCCTTGACGGAGAGTACGATGAGCGCCACGCTGTCGTCACAATTAGGTCTGGGGCGGGCGGCATTGACGCGGCTGACTTCGCGCAGATGCTCATGCGCATGTACCTTCGCTGGGCAGAGCGCAAGGGGTATAAGACCAGAGTTCTGGACACGCACTACGCGGAAGGTGCGGGGATCAAGTCCGCTACTTTCGAGGTCGAAGCGCCCTACGCGTACGGCACCCTTTCGGTGGAGTCCGGAACCCACCGCCTGGTGCGGATAAGCCCGTTCGACAATCAGGGGCGCAGGCAGACGGGCTTTGCCGCCGTGGAAGTCATTCCGCTGATTGAGACAACTGACCACATTGAGATTCCAGAATCAGAGTTGAAGATTGACGTGTTCCGCTCTTCTGGTCCGGGTGGGCAGTCGGTGAATACGACTGACTCGGCTGTGCGGATGACCCACATCCCCACGGGGATAGTTGTGTCAATGCAGGATGAGAAGTCCCAGATTCAGAACCGCGCCGCCGCCCTGCGCGTGCTTCAGTCCCGACTGCTCATGGTGCGCCATGAGGAGGAGAAGGCCAAGAAGGATGAGCTGAAGGGTGATGTTAAGGCGTCGTGGGGTGACCAAATGCGTTCCTACGTACTGCAGCCATTCCAGATGGTCAAGGACCTGCGAACTGAGCATGAGTCTGGGAATACGCAGGCCGTGTTCGACGGCGACCTTGACGATTTCATCAACGCTGGGATCCGGTGGAGGAAGAACCAGCAGAAGACCCAATGAACGGTGTCCGGGCGCGCCTAGGGGAGATGGGCGAGGGCGGGTTTACCCTTAAACGGCCCATAGTCCGATAGGCGTGCCGACGTTTTAAGCATGAGAAGTGAAAAATGATTCGATTTGAGAATGTCACCAAGGTGTACGTCCGCGGGGGTGCACCGGCGCTAGACGACGTAACACTGGAAATTGAGCGCGATGAGTTCGTGTTCATGGTGGGTAAGTCGGGCTCTGGAAAGTCCACGTTCCTGCAACTGGTTCTTCGCGAACAGAGGGCAACCACCGGGAAGGTTCTGGTTCTTGGTCGTGATCTAACAAGGCTGTCCCAGTGGCGTGTTCCGAAGTTACGCAGGCAGATCGGGACGGTCTTCCAGGATTTCCGTCTTCTGGAGCAGAAGACGGTGTATGAGAATGTCGCCCTCGCCATGCAGGTCATCGGGAAGCCGAAACACGCGATCGCGCGTGCGGTACCGGACGTCATTGAGATGGTGGGGCTTCAGGGTAAGGAAAACCGGCTGCCAACTGAGCTTTCGGGCGGTGAGCAGCAGAGGGTTGCGATTGCGCGTGCGATGGTGAACCGGCCGCCGCTGCTTCTTGCGGATGAGCCCACGGGGAACCTGGACCCGGAGACTTCTCTTGGAATCATGCGGTTGCTGGACCGGATTAACCGTTCCGGCACCACAGTTGTCATGGCCACCCACGACTCAAAGATCGTGGACCAGATGCGCAAGAGGGTCATCGAACTGGAAGATGGACGAGTGGTTCGCGACCAAAGTCGCGGCGTCTACGGAGGTGCCCGGTAAACATGAGGTTGAGATTCATACTTTCAGAGACCGGTAAGGGTCTGGCGCGGAACAAGGCCATGGCGATTGCCGTCATTATCGTCACCTACGTCTCGCTGTTGTTTGTGGGTGTTGCGGCACTGGCACAAATCCAGGTGAACATGCTGAAAAGCGACTGGTACGACAAGATCGAAGTGTCCGTGTACATGTGCGCGATTGATGACAGGGCGCCAGCGTGCGACCTGAAGGAAGCCACGGATGAGCAAATCGACGCGGTTCGTCAACGCCTGAATTCTGCGGAGATGGCTCCCTACGTAGACCAGGTTTATGAGGAGACGAAGGAAGATGCATACGAGGCGTTTCAGGAGATTTATGGCGACTCCGCTCTTGGTGACTGGACCAGCGCGGACATGCTGCAGTTCTCATTCCGCGTGAAACTGGTGGATCCGGAGCAGTATGAGATTATCCAGGAAGAGTTCGGCGGCAGCCCCGGTGTCTCTGAGGTTCGTGACCAGAGGGAACTGGTTGAGCCGATGTTCAACGTCATTGAGAAGGCGAAGCTTCTCTCCCTTGGACTGGCGGGCATCATGACCGTGGCAGCGATCCTTCTCATCACAGTCACGATCAGGTTGTCCGCCATGAGTCGTGAGCGGGAAACGCAAATCATGCGCCTGGTGGGGGCGTCGAACCTCTTTATACAGGCTCCGTTTATGATCGAGGGCGCCATTGCAGCCCTGGCCGGTGCGGCGTTGGCGGTGGCCAGCCTGTTCGGAGGTGTCCATCTGTTGGTCAATACGTGGCTTGCAGGGTCCTTCAACTGGGCACAATTCATCGGTTATAAAGAAGTTTGGATGATTACCCCCCTTCTTGTGGGGGCAGCTCTTCTGCTAGCCTTACTGGCATCTGCATTCTCTTTGGCCAAATACACGCGGGTGTGATGTTGCATGGAAAAAAATCATCCTAGCCGTAAGGCACTTCGTCGACGCATATGGATCCAGCTTGGGGCCGCTCTGGTCGCGCTGGCTCTTATCTTGATGACAGCTCTTTCCCTACCTGTGGGGGACGCTAGTGCAAGTACCCGCGACGACGCCGTCAAACGCCGGGATGAAGGTCAGGCCAAAGTTGCTGAGCTCAAAGAGGAAGTCGAAGGCATCGACGCGGAGCTGGCCACGCTATTCATTGCCATGGAGCAGACCAAGGTAGATGTCGCGAATGCAGAGATTGAACTTGCCGATGCGGAAGCGGAACTGGCCGCCGCTGAACGTCACCTAGAGGCAGTTCGCGCAGAGTTGGAAGCAGCCGAAGCAGAGCTGGAAGAGCTTGGCGGAGAAGTTGACGCTTCGAAGGACAGAGAAGGCCTGCTGACCCAGGCGGTTGGCGACATGGCACGCGACCTCTATCGCGGAAACACCACCTCCCCGCTTCAAGTCGTTATGGCATCAGATGGGACGGCTGAGATAAGCAGCCGCGCCGCAGCAGCCAGCAGCCTTGGCCGGGTGCAGTCACGCGCGCTTGACGAAGTCCGCACCGGACTGGTCGTCGCCGAAAACCAGGTGGAGCGCCAAGAGGCAGTAACAGAACGTATCACTGAGCTGGAGGCTGAGGCTGAGGTTGCCTTGGCTGCGGCGGAAGAAGCCAAGGCAACCGTGGAGGCCAAGGTTGCTTCCCTTGAGACGATCCTGGCTGAACAGCAGGCTGCTGAGGCCGCTTGGAACGCCCGTAAGAGTGAGGCGGAGCGGCAGATGGCCGCCTCGGACGCCGCGGTAGCCGAAGCGCAGAGTCTGATTGCTCAGATCGATGCGGAGAACAACCGCCAGCAACTGGTGATACCCAGTACACCATCGCCCTCGCCCTCCACGTCGACTGGCTCATCCGGATCGTCGCCCGCGGTGGCGCCGGCTGCCGGAAAGTTGTTCACCAGCGCATTCCGTTTCTACGCACCGGTCACTTCCTACTTCGGTTGGAGGATCCACCCGATTTTCGGCACCTCCCGCCTCCACACCGGAACTGACTTTGGTGCCGGGTGCGGCACGACCCAGTACGCGACGCGGGCCGGAGTGATTGCGAACACCGGCTACAACAGCGGGCTTGGTAACTTCGTGACCATCAACCACGGACTGGTGAACGGCCGGTCCATGGTGACGGAGCACGGCCACCTCTCCTCCATTGCGGTGTCCGTCGGACAGTCCGTCACGACCTCGAGCGTCGTCGGATACACCGGGACTACCGGCGCATCGACGGGCTGCCACCTGCACTTGAACTTGCTGATCAACGGCTCCTACACGTCAATCTTGGATTACATGTAGCAAGGCTTGTGCCGCCGCTGCAGCATTGGGCGGGGCATGCTTTTGCGGGCTAGGGCGGAGCGTCTCCCACGCCATTTCGCGCGGACGGAACCGCGGGGCGCTGGTATGCTTGCACGCTGACCAATCAAAACCCGCGGAGGTGAACCATGGCGAAGAACTGGAAGCAGCCTAAGCCGACAGAAGGGGAGCGTGCCAAGGCCGCCTCTGACGCGAAGAAGACGATCGCGCGGAATAAACGCGCGCGCCACGACCTCGAAATAGAGGACACGCTTGAGGCGGGCATCGCCCTCGCCGGAACCGAAGTGAAGGCTCTGCGGATGGGGCGCGCGAATATTGTCGATGGTTGGGTGGAGTTTGACCGCGGCGAAGCGTGGCTTTATGGCGTGGACATTCCCATGTATTCCCAGGGTTCGTGGACCAATCACACGCCAACGCGCAAACGGAAGTTGCTGATGCATCGCAATGAGATTTTGAGGTGGGCGCAAAGGTCTGAGGCCAAGGGGTACACGGTGGTGCCGCTGGAGCTGTATTTCTTGGGCGGGCGCGCGAAGGTTGAGATTGGGCTGGGTCGCGGCAAGAAGGAATGGGACAAGCGTCAGGCGCTGCGTGAAAAGCAGGATGAGCGTGAGGCGCGGCGTGCCATGAGCCGTTTTCTGAAGCAGCCCCAGAGGTAGCGCGCACTTTTTCTCCCGGTGAAGGGTTTTGCTGTTCGCGTTGGGGTTAGCAGCTCACGACGGTTTCCTGGTTGCTAGGGGCGACCGCGGGATTCGGTGGTGATCTTCCAGGGCAGGTTCAATTCCCGCCATCTCCACTGCCACCTCCACTACGGATCCACGGGATCCGCGTGACTCCGGGGATCTGCACTATTCGCCTGCGATGCTCGTGCCTTGAACGGGTCTGTTAAGTGTCGCCGTGCAATGTATCTGTTGGCATAGTGGTGATGGTTCGGTAGACTTGATGGGCTGAACCGGTGAAGCGGGGAAGCGCAGTTGAAAACTGTATAGGGGATGATCGGTTTCGACGGCGGTTGTCGATCGGGGGGAAGCGGGTCGAGGACGTGCGTTCAGCTCGTTAACGATACGTGCAAACCAATAAGTGCCGAACAGAAGAGCACTGACTTCGTCCTTGCTGCCTAATTAAGCAGCAGGACCTTTAAGTCCGTCAGCCCAAGGATTGCTTCTTCCTTGGTTCCTGGCGTCGTTTAAGAAGCCACTGGGATTCCGTGGTGTCAATGGATGGAATCCGACATTAAGTTGACTGTGCCTATTCAGCGATCGTGTCTGCTCGTTGCTGAAGGCAGAGAAATAGACTGCAGACTGCACCCGGAGAATATCCCGGGGCCAATCGTCGGACGCGGGTTCAATTCCCGCCATCTCCACAAATGGAAAGCCCAGAGCCTTTTGGCTCTGGGCTTTTTCGTTGCCCTGGTATTGATGGTCTAGGGAGTCCGCGATGCTAAATGCGTCCCACTCGGCAGGCATCGGGACAAGTTGGACGGATGCCAACTTGTCGACAGGTATCAGGCGAGCTCGGGTATGCGGCATGAATTGGTGTCTTTACTCGGGCGTGTTTTGGTTGGGGTGGCTTTGTCCGGCTCAGCCTTTTCTGGCCCAGAGTCCTTCTTCGCTGCTGAGTCCGGTGTCGTATTGTTTAGGGCCAAGGTGCTTTGGTTGTCTTCGTTTTTTGGGGATGAGCCTGCGGGCGGGTTTCCCGGCTTGTCGCCAGGTTTTCAGGATTTCTTTGGGAGTAG
>CAZTTD010000014.1:0-39748 GCA_964616925.1 uncultured Actinomyces sp. | reverse complement strand
GCCAACTTGATCCAAGCAGAGCCATCTCGAACCATCCAAAGCCAACTTGATCCAACCGGAGCCGTCTCCGCCCAGACAGAGCCAACTTGACGGAACACACTGATGCGTCGAAATCAGACACGGCGTTGATCTACTGCTAAAGATGATTCCTTGGGACTTCTCAGTGGCAGTGTGGCATCAGTCAGGCCCATCGACTTTCTTCCACAACCTTGCGGAGCGTACGACGGAGGACAGGAGGGGCGGGTCCCTTCACGGACCCACCCCTCCTCTCATGCAGATTCTTCCCAACGTGGGTGTTCAGCCCCCAGGTCTTAGACCTCCTCAGGAATCATGGAGATTGCACCACATGGGCACTCCTCAGCACAGAGGCCACAGCCCTTGCAGTAGTCGTACTTGAACTCATACTCCCCAGGCTTCAACTTCGTGATCGCGTTGTCGGGGCAAACACCGAAACAGTTGTCGCAGCCGAAGCAGTTGCCACACGACATACAACGACGTGCTTCGAAGACTGCCGACTCTTCATCCAAACCCTGCACGACCTCGTCGAACGTTGAGGAACGCCGGGCGCCCTCGATCTTCTGACGAACCTGCTTGGGGGCGTCTGCGTAGTACCACGTATTCATCCGCCCAAGTGTGGCAACAGGGTGCTTCGGTGGCACGATGTACTCCTGGCCGCGCAGGTACGCGTCGATGTAACGGGCTGCCTTCTTGCCATGCCCAATCGCAACAGTGACGGTACGTTCGGAAGGAACCATGTCCCCACCTGCGAAGACACCTGTCAGGCCTGTCATCATCTGGCTGTTGACTTTGACGACTCCGTCCACAATCTCAATGGCGTCTGAGTCTTCAATGAGGCTCAGGTCTGCCTCTTGGCCAAGAGCCATGACTAGGGAGTCCGCGCCCAGCTCCTCCAACTCACCGGTCGGTTGTGGGAAGCCCTTCTCATCCAGCTCCATCTTCTCAATGGTGATGCTCCCGCCATCCACGTGCTTCACCGTGGACAGCCAGCGCATCATGATGCCTTCTTCTTCGGCTTCCGCGACCTCTGTGTCGTGCGCGGGCATGCGGTCACGGGTGCGGCGGTACAGAATCACGGCTTCTTCAGCGCCCAACCGCTTGGCTGTGCGCGCGGCGTCAATCGCGGTGTTTCCGCCACCGTAGACAACAACGCGCCTACCCAGAAGCGGCTTCTCCCCCACTTCCGTGTCGGCCAACATGGTTACAGCGTCCATGATCTTTGCGGATTCACCAGCGGGGATGTGGGCGCGCTTACCGATGTGGGCGCCAACAGCGACAAACACCGCGTCGTACTGCTTCTGGACTTCCTCAATATCCGTGACCTTTGAGTTGAACTCAAAGTGGACGCCCATGTCCTTAATGCGGTTGATTTCGGCATCCAAGATTTCACGCGGCAGGCGATACTTCGGAATACCGAAACGCATCATTCCGCCAGCCATTGGCCCAGCGTCGCGAACGAATACCTTATGGCCCAGTCTGCGCAGGTGGTAGGCGGCGGACAGTCCCGACGGGCCGGCACCAATCACCAAGACACGCTTGCCTGTGGGCGGGGCGGTCACGGAGATCTTCCATCCCTCATCAATCGCCTTGTCCCCCAGGAATCGCTCAATGGAGTTAATTCCCACCGCCTCATCAACGAAGCCACGGTTACAGACGGTCTGACACGGGTGGTAGCACACACGCCCCATAACGGCGGGTAGCGGGTTATCAGCCATGATCTGACGCCACGCACCCTCATAGTCGCCCTCTTCGGCGCGGTACAGCCACTGCTGGATATTCTCTCCCGCTGGGCAACCCTGGTTGCACGGGGGAAGCAAATCCACGTAAATGGGACGCTCACTACGCCACGAACCCGTCTCATTCAGCAGCGACGAACCAACTTCAAGCGTGATCGCAAACGGTTTGGGATCAACGATAGTCATCTTCTACTTCTCCTCTTTGCCATCTACGACGTCAGCAACGCCAAACACTTCAGTTTTCGGGTCGAGGACGGATGGCCCAGCACTAATGCCCGATGAGTCAATCAGTTCCTCACTGCGCCCATCCACGTCCTGCGCGGCAGCCTCTGCTCCCGCCTCCATCTCCTCAGCCACGAGCTGGTCCCTGCGCGTCTCCAACGGCTTATCCTCCGCCGAACCACTTCCGGCCTTGGTGTGTCCGCGCCCGGTGTCGGCACCCGCAGCCATTCGACCGTCGCGCTCAAACTCAGGACGCATCACGGTGGAGAAACTCTCCCCCTCCAGCTTGCTCTTCTTACGCTTGCCGAATGCGGCCTCTACCTGCGCCCTCTTCGTCTCCGCCGTTGCCGCACGGATCGTGTCGTAGCGTCCCTCCGGGTCCTCCGGCGCGTTCACAACACGTTCGAGAACGTCCGCGTCCAACTGATCCACGTCGATCAAGCCATACCTGCGGATGTTGCGGTCGCAGATTGCCTGCAGTCGCTCCAGAGCCTCCTCATCACGGTGGGGGCGGAATAGGGAAGCGAAGCGCCGCTGCGACTTGAGGTACTCCTCAACCGGTGCTGGCCTGCGGATCTTGGAAACGGAGGTGACTTCCCCCGCCTCGGCCTCGAATACCGGGAAGAAACCCGTTTGCGTTGCCAGTCGCGCCAGTTTGATCGTTTCGTTCGAGGGCGTCCCCCAACCAAGTGGGCACGGCACCAACACGTGTAGGTAGCGCGCGCCGCGGAAAGTCATGGCTTTGCGAACCTTGTATTCGAGGTCGCGCAGGTCCGCCACCGTCGCCGTCGCCACGTATGGAATCTCATGCGCCATGGCGATCCGCGCCATGTCTTTGCCCTGCCCAAAAACGTTTCCTGGGTGCTTACCGACCGCCTGGGTGGTTGCGGTGCGCGCGGTGGGAGGTGTGGCTCCCGAGCGCTGCACGCCCGTATTCATGTACGCCTCATTGTCGTAGCAGATGTAGAGCACGTCATCATTGCGCTCAAACATGCCCGACAGGCAACCCATCCCAATGTCAACGGTCCCGCCGTCACCACCTTGTGCAACGACGCGCGTGTCCAGCCCACGTGCTCGCATAGCCGCGGCCACGCCCGTTGCCACTGCGGGCGCATTGCCGAACAGGGAGTGCAGCCACGGCACCGTCCATGCCGACTCCGGGTACGGCGTTGAGAAGACTTCTAGGCATCCAGTTGCGTTCACGGCAACCAGATCCCCGTCTGTCTCTGCCATGGCGGTGTCGAGGGCGTAGCGTGCTCCCAGAGCCTCTCCACACCCCTGGCAGGCGCGGTGTCCGGAGGTGAGGGAGTTGAAGCGGTGCGGATCCGATTGGATCGACCTGTCTATTACTTCCGCCAGCCGGTTTCCGACCGCATAGGAGCCAACCTGGTAGAACTTCACGTTGTCGCGCGCCGGGATCTCCGTGGCGCGAGTTGCGGGTATTCCTAAATCAACCTTCATTTCATTTCCTACCTTCCCAGTGCCGCGTCAGTGCGTTCACGGGCAAGACGAACAAGGTTCTCTGCCGCGGGCCCAGAACGTCGAGACGCAGCCTCACGCTCCAGTTCCTTCTCAATAAGTTCCTCATCAAGGTCCAGGAACGTGAGCGCCTCCAGCTCATCGTCCAAGGCTTTGTCCATCATCTTGGACAGGGACCTCTTGGTGATTGGTCGACCTCCAAGGCCCGCGATCACCTGATAGAACGGGATTCTTGTCTCTGGCAATGCAGGCATCACATGCGGACCTACGATGCCACCGATCCCGACGCTGAATGCCTTTTCAACAATTACTACGCGCTTTGCGTCTTTCAGTGCGGCGCGGATTGCTTCAGTTGGGAACGGACGGAATGCCACAATGCCAAGCACGCCAATCTTGTCCCCGGCTTCACGCCGCTCATCCACCATGTCTTTGATGGTTCCAAGGACGGAGCCCAGTGCGATGATCACAGTTTCGGCGTCTTCCATCCGGTATGGCTTGACGAGGCCACCGGAGTCACGCCCAAACAGCTCTTCCCATTCCTTCTGAACCTGCGGAATCAGATCCAGAGCCTGCATCTGCCTGTGGTGCGCCAGGTAGCGGACTTCCGTGTAGGCCTCCGGCCCAACCATGGCACCGATGGAAACCGGGTTCGCTGGGTCCAAGATCTGGCGTGGATCATATGGCGGAAGGAACTGATCAACCTTGTCTTCGTCGGGCACGTCGACGATCTCAACGGCGTGGGTGAGGATAAATCCGTCCATGCAGACCATGACGGGAAGAGACAGCTCCTCCGCGATCTTGAATGCCTGCACGTGCAGGTCAGCAGCCTCCTGGTTGTCTTCCGCGTACAACTGCAGCCAACCGGAGTCACGCTGACTCATTGCGTCCGTGTGATCGTTCCAGATGTTGATGGGCGCCCCGATGGCCCTGTTCGCCACCGTCATGACAATCGGCAGTCCCAAGCCGGATGCGTTATATACCGCTTCCGCCATGAACAGCAAACCCTGGGAAGCCGTGGCGGTGTAGGTGCGGGCCCCCGCTGCGCTGGCACCGATGCAGGCTGACATTGCGGAGAACTCTGACTCCACGTTGATGTATTCGCAGCCCTTCAACTTTTCCTGCTTAACCAGGCTGGAGAGCTCCTCAACAATGTGGGTCTGCGGGCTGATCGGGTAGGCCGCAATCACCTGCGGATGGCAGTGGGCAACCGCCTCAGCTACGGCCTTCGACCCCTCAATTTGCTTACGCATCCACGTTCTCCTTCACAAAGTCATAGGCTGCACGAGCTGCCGCGGAGTTCGACTCCGCCAACCGTCCCCCAAACCTGTGTTCAATGGCATCTTCAACACTGTCGATCTGAACAAGCCCGGTAAGAGCCGCCATGGCTCCCAAAAGGGCAGCATTCGGAAGGGGGCGTCCCAGGTGTTCACGCGCGATGTCCGACGCGGGCACCGTCGTCACGCGGGAGGTGTCGACGTCTTTCAACACCCCGTCACCTTCCAGCTCATCAACAGTTTTCTTTGAGTTCACGAGGGCGTATCCCCCCGGCCTCAAACCCGAAAATACGTCCATAACCGCAAGGAGTGTTGGGTCCTGAACAATAATGATGTCCGGCTCTAAAACCGGTTCACGCGTTCTAATCTCTTTGTCTTCGATCCGGCAGTACGACACGACAGGCGCTCCGGTGCGCTCTGAACCAAACGATGGGAAAGCCTGAGCGTAATGCCCCTCTTTGAACGCAGCCATTGCGGTCAAGTCGGATGCGGTTACAACCCCCTGGCCCCCTCGCCCGTGGATTCTAATTTCGACCATGTTTCGAATATAGGACGGTTGGGTCCCTCCGGCCTGACCTTCACGCTCCCTTGCACGCAAACCCGATCTGACCAGCCATTATTTCGAACATTTGACGGACCGACACCGGGCCCATTCACGGGCGTCGCGGGGAAAAACACAACAGGGATGTGACGTAAGGCGGCTGGGAGCGAACCGGCCGGAACGCCCTAGTCGAAAGCACCCGCCCTAGCCAAGTTCCCAAACCTGGCCTGAGCACCCTGGAACACCACCGGAATCGTTGCGGTTGGGCCGTTACGGTGCTTGGCCACGATGATGTCGGCTTCGCCGGGCCTATCGTCCTCGTCATAATAATCAGGGCGGTTGAGCAAAAGCACCACGTCGGCGTCTTGCTCCAGTGACCCGGACTCACGCAAATCCGCCAACATCGGTTTGTGGTCACTGCGCTGCTCCGGCCCACGGTTTAGTTGGGCAACTGCGATTACGGGGACTTCCAGCTCCTTCGCAAGCAGTTTCAAGGACCGGGAAAACTCCGAAACCTCCTGCTGGCGGGACTCCACCTTCTTACCACTGGTCATCAACTGCAGGTAGTCCAAAACGACAAGGCCAAGGTTGTGCTGCTGCTTCAGACGCCGACACTTGGAGCGGATCTCCAGCATGGACATGTTCGGGGAATCATCGATGTACAAGGGTGCTTTGGAGACCTTGGAGACACTCTTGGTAACCATGCTCCAGTCCTGAGGAGTCATCTCACCGGAGCGCATCTTTGACAAGAACACCCCCGTCTCCGCGGACAGAAGCCTCATTGCGATCTCTGATCGAGACATCTCCAGGCTGAACATCGCCGCGGTGATGCCATGGTGAATGGCCGCCGACCTGCACACATCCAACGCAAAAGTGGACTTACCCATGGCGGGGCGCGCTGCGACAATAATCATCTGTCCCGGGTGCAGGCCCTGCGTGAGATGGTCGAGGTCGGAAAAGCCCGACGGGACACCCGTCAACTTCCCCTTATTCTTGGCAATGTTCTCCAGCTCAGAAATGATGTCGTCCGACATTTCGCCGAAAGAGACATAGTCGGCCTTCTGGCGGCTGTCAGCAACAGAGTGCACTTCAGCCTGGGCCGCATTAAGGATCTCATCAACGTCCCCGCCATCTTCTGAGTACCCCAGCTGCACGATGCGAGTACCTGCGGAAACCAGCCTGCGCAGCTGCGCCTTTTCACGCACGATCCGCGCATAGTGTGTGGCATTCGCCGTGGTGGGCACCGCCGCAGTGAGGCTGTGGACGTAGGCGGCTCCGCCGACCCTCTGCAGCTCTCCCTTGCGCCCCAACTCCGCAGTCACGGTGATTGGATCCGCGGGCTCACCGCGTGCATACAGGTCCATCACGATGTCGAAAATCGACTCATGCTGAGGCCGGTAGAAATCCAAGCCCTTCAGGATCTCAGCAATCTCACCTATGGCTTCCTTGGAAAGAAGCATGGAGCCCAGCACCGACTCTTCAGCGTCCAGCGCCTGCGGCGGCACCCGATCAAACGCGTCCGGCTGTGGGTTGTCCAAGTTGGCTCCCCTCCTGCAACTCCCAATTGTTGATAGACCCTTGCCGCACACTAGAGGTCATTTGCGCGAATTGCGAATCCTCAATGTGGATAGAGTGTGCAAAACTTGGGCATATGGAGTCCCCCTCGGTGGATGACTTGTGGACAACCTGTGAAGAACTGGTTTTCACAACGAATTATCGAACATTTCCAATGCTTTCTGGGGTCCACGCGGATCCGCATAGCAGCGCGGCATACGCCGATATTCGACTATCCACAGCATTGTTCACATGTTGTGTATAACAGGAGGTCGCAAAATTCGTGGATAGCGCGGTCTCAAATTCGCAGTCCGAGAGCGCAGACTCTCAACGTTCACCTGAGAGTATTGATTTCTCCAACCGCGCCATTTTGGGGCTGGCAGTCCCGGCCTTGGGTGCTCTGATCGTTGAACCGCTGCTTCTGACGATCGACTCCATCATGATCGGTTCTCTGGGGACTGCACCTCTTGCCGGCTTGGCACTCGCGTCCACAATCCTCACCACCGTGGTGGGCCTGTTTGTTTTCTTGGCGTATGCCACCACCGCGCTAACTGCCCAAGCTTTGGGGCGAGGGCGTCCGGCCGAAGGTGTCCAAGCCGGCATCGACGCGATGTGGTTGGCCCTGGCGATCGGGCTCGTGGTTATGGGTCTTTTGATGATCGGAGCGCCCTCGATCGTCACGTGGATGGGTGCGGACGCCGCCGTTTACATGCAGGCAACCGCCTACCTTCGTGGTGCCGCCCCCGGGGTTGCCGCAATGCTGGTGATCCTTGCCGCGACGGGGACGCTGCGCGGCGTCCTCGACATGAAAACGCCACTGTACGTCGTGTCGGGCGGAGCCGTGGTGAACGTGGGGATGAACCTTGTGCTCATTTTCGGCTTGAAAATGGGGATTCTAGGCGCGGGAATCGGATTGTCCGTAACGCAAATCTTGATGTGTTCCACGCTGGTTTACGTGGTGGTGCGCAAGGCGAAACCGCTTGGTGTCTCATTCGCGCCCTCGATCACGGGTTTGCGCGGCTCTATCGGGGCTGGGTTGCCGCTGCTTGTTCGCACGCTCTCACTGCGCGTGGCGCTACTTTCAACAGTCGCCATCGCAACGCAGGCGGGCGTCATCGCGCTGGCCGCGCACCAAGTTGTGAATACGGTGTGGACGATGGCTGCGTTCGCGCTGGACGCCCTCGCCATCGCTGCACAATCCCTTGTCGGCGTGGCTTTAGGACGTGGGCATCGCGGGCAGCTGCGCGCCGTGATCACGCGCATGACCGTGTGGGGCGCGGGTAGCGCGGCTGTGATTGGCGCGGTCGTCGCACTCACGTCAAAGTGGCTGCCGCTGGCATTTGGGACTGACCCACAGATGCATGCGGCCGCAAGCGGCGCACTACTGGTTGCGGGGCTACTCATGCCGATTGGCGGCGTCGTGTTCCTCCTTGACGGGGTGATGATCGGGGCCGGCGAGGGGAAGTATCTGGCGTGGGTTGGAATGCTGACGTTGGCACTGTATCTGCCGGCGCTGTGGTGGTTGCGGATGCGGATAATCGCCCTCGACCCGCCCCTAAACGCCGGCGAGCAAGCGGGGATTCTGGCACTTCTATGGGTCGCATTTGCCGGATGGTTCATGGCTTTGCGCGCGGTCACCAACGCAATGAGAGCATTCTCCCCGAAACTGGGCTACTCCACGGAGGGTGGAGCAGGGTAAGGTAGTCCGTTGGGTGACCCTACGGCCAGGAACTCCTGCCTTAGGTTCCCCTGTCGCAAGACCCTCCTGCCACGGAATGTCCGTGGCCGTGAAGACCGTAGGAGGTGGGGATTAATTGCGCGCATATGAATTGATGGTCATCCTCGACCCAACAGTTGAGGAACGTTCCGTGGGCTCCTCCATGGAAAAGATTCTGAAGCAGGTGACCGCCGCCGGTGGCACCGTTGACAACATCGATGTTTGGGGTAAGCGCACTCTTGCTTACGAAATCGATAAGAACACAGAAGGCATCTACGTCGTGTCCCAAATGCACACGACCCCGGATGTTGCAAAGGAAATCGACCGCCAGCTAAACCTGAATGAGTCGGTTCTACGGACCAAGCTTCTGCGTCTAGACGCCAAGAAGTAGAGACCCTGGCCAAGAAGGTAGATCGATGGCTAACGATACAGTCATTACCGTCATAGGTAACCTCACGGGAGACCCGAACCTGCGGTACATCAACAGCGGTACCGCGGTGGTCGACTTTACGGTTGCCTCCACCCCACGCACTTTCGACCGCAACACCAACCAGTGGAAAGACGGGGAGACACTGTTCCTCCGCTGTTCCGCATGGCGGGAGTACGCGGAGAATATCGCGGAGTCCCTAACGAAGGGCACACGCGTTATCGTGCAGGGGCGCCTGGTTCAGCGTTCGTACACGCCACGCGATGGTGGTGAGCAGCGCACGGTCGTGGAGCTTCAGGTTGATGAAGTGGGACCGGCACTGCGTTACGCGAAGGCACAGGTAACGCGGACTCCCCGTCAGGGTGACGGCGGGTTCGGCGGTGGCGGAGCAGGCGGACGCGGCGGCTTCGGTGGCGGCGGCGGTGGGTACAACGCACCCGCGCAGCAGCAGCAAGCACCAAGGAATGACTTCTCGGCCGGGGGCTTCGGTGCACCTGCGGGCGGTCAGGACAATGACGCGTGGGCCACGCCGGCAACGGCTCAGTTTGACGACGATCCACCCTTCTAAATACTTTTCAGAATCTGCTGTCCTGGTTCCAGAATTGTTTGGGCTAGGGCGAACACCAAGAGGAGACCAAAATGGCGAAGCCAAATCTTCGCAAGCCGATGAAGAAGAAGATCGGCCCCGTTCGCACAGTGAAGCTGGGCGAAATTGACTACAAAGACACCGCACTGCTGCGTAAGTTCATTTCTGACCGTGGCAAGATCCGCGCCCGTCGCGTGACCGGTGTATCCGTCCAGGATCAGCGCAAGCTCGCTAAGGCAATCAAGAATGCCCGTGAGATGGCGCTGCTGCCTTACTCGACCACTGGTCGCTAAGAAGGAGGACGTTACATGGCTACAAAACTCATTCTGAACCGCGATATTGAGCGTTTGGGAACCGCGGGTGAGGTCGTGGAGGTTAAGGACGGTTACGCACGTAACTACCTGATTCCCCGTGGCTACGCCGTGCGTTGGACGAAGGGCGCGCAGCGTCACATCGACATGAACCTTGAGCGCCTGCGCAAGGCAGAGATCAACTCCGTTGAGGACGCGATTGCTCTGCGTGAACGCATTGAGGGAGAGGGTGCAACCACCGTCACCGTCAAGGCCGGTGCAAACGGTCGCCTGTTCGGCGCTGTTTCGCCTAAGCACATGGCTTCTGCACTTCAGGCTCAGTTCGGCGTGCCGTTTGATCCGCGCAACATTGAGTTTGAGTCGACCGTGAAGAAGACGGGCACGTACGCCGTGACCATCAAGCTTCTTCCAGAGGTTGTCGCAAAGACTGAACTGGTCGTCGTAGCAGCCGACGCCTAGGTTCTAGGTCGAGGTTGGGCGACTGCCCAGCACAAAGGCGGCCTTCCCGATGCGGGGAGGCCGCTTTTGTGTGTCTTGGGCACGTGCATCGTTGCGTGTCCTGGGCGCGGCGGGCTCCTGTGTGTCCTCGGCGCGGCGGGCGCTGCATGCCTTGGGCACGCGGACCGCTTGGCCCCGGGTAACGCGCTTCCCGAAGTGGACTGTCGGCCGGCCCCACTGGCTTCCTGGCAACAAATAATTCCAAGTTGGCAAGAATGCGGTCGAATGCCCGCGTCTACCCGGTTGATTGCTTGTCGCCTCAGCATTTTCTGCGGTCAGCCGCCCACCAGTTGCCCCGGTAGATCGACTTGACCGAAACTATCGAAGGTTGTGGCTAACTATCGATGCTTGTGCCTGGGAACAACGATCGATAGTTAGCCACAACCTTCGATAGTCCATCTTCCACCCAGGCGAACTCCCCTTTTTGCGGTTGCTCCGCCGATATTCCTCGGTGCTCACGCCAAGGTCACGGCTGCCCAGAGGCTCCGATCCGAACAGGCCTGGCTAAAATCCGATCCAAGCGGATCAAGTTAAAACAGGCCTAGCTATTCGACTGCGGCGGCTCCGGTGATGGTTCAGGCTCCGGTTCAGGTTCTGGCGTCGGCTCGGGAGTCGGTGCCGGGGCTGGCGCAGGCTGGGAACTCTGCGGCTCCTCCACCGGCTTCTTCTCAACGGCATCAGCCACGAGCCACGGGAAGTCCTCAACAGGCACATTTAGCAAAGCCTTCTGCATGAACGCTAACCAAATGTCCGCCGGCCAGTCACCTCCGTGAACCTCCCAAACATTACCTATTGGAGGTAGTGGAAGCATGGCCCCGCCCTCGCCCACATTGAACATGGACACCGCCGTGGTGTACTGGGCGACAAACCCCGCGAACTGCGCTGACTTTGTCTCCTCAGACGTACCCGTCTTTCCACCCATCGGGCGGTTGAGGGCGGACACCTTCGCCGCACTTCCTCCGGACTCCATAGGTGCCTGGAGCGCAGGAAGAATGGTGGTGATGGTGCTGGCTGGGAAGACTCTCTCCTTCGTCTCTGACGCCTGATAGATAGTGTTTCCGTTGGAGTCGGCGACACTCTGGACCATATGCGGCGTAACCTTCTCACCACCGTTAGCAAGCGTCGAGTAAACGTGGGCTATATCGATATTTCGTGGCGATGAGAAACCCAATACGTTCAATAGCGACGCTTCCAAGCCGGGCGTGTCATCAGGCAATCCCGCCTCTATGAGGGTGTCTTCGAAGGCCTGGGGGCCAATAATCTCATTGATCTCAACGTAGGCGGTATTGGAGGAGACCTTGGTGGCCTCTACCGCTGTGATCTGCCCGTAGGACACGTTACTTACGTTCTGAACCGTCACATCCGCGAACTGCTGCGGGGAGTTGCCGTTGAACGTCTTCCAAATTGAGTTGCCATCCTCCACATATGGGATGAGCGCGAAGGGCTTCAGGACCGATCCGGCCATGGCCGTAGATTGCGTTACGTCGTTCACGTACTGGTTTTGGTAGTCATCACCAGCGAACTCCGCGACGATCCCACCGGTGGCATTGTCAAGGGTGGATAGCGCCACCCGCACAGAGTCCGGCGTATCTTCTGGCAACATGGTGCCTGCTTCAACGGCAGCCGCCTGCATGTCGAAGTCAAGCGTGGACGTCACGCGCAGACCACCGGCATCAATCTCTTCCTCCGTGAACGACCCCGAAGAGACCAGCTCATCGCGGATCTGTTGCATGAGGTATCCACTCCAGCCCCGCAGCTCAGTTCCAAGGGCCGCGCCTGGCGCAATGGTCTCCGGGAACGTCTGCGCTGATGCCTCAGCCTGGGAGATCATCCCGTCCTCAACCATCAAGTCCAGTACGCGCTGCCAACGCTCCTGCGCCTTCTCTGGGTTCTCAGCCGGGTCCCATGCGCTGGGAGCAGGAATAATGCCGGACAGCATCGCGGCTTGCGACAGGTCGAGTTCACTGGCGGGAATACCGAAATACGCCTCCGACGCGGCCTCAATGCCGTAGGTGTTGCGCCCAAAGTAGATCGTGTTCATGTAGTTGTCCAAGATTTCAGTCTTGGACTGACTGCGGTTGATCTTCAGGGCCATCAGCGCTTCGTTCATCTTGTCCATGTAGGACTTCGTGGGATTACCTATGTAGTAGTTCTCCACGTATTGCTGCGAAAGCGTGGAGGCGCCTTGGCGCGCCCCTCCACTGAGGTTGTTTATCAGCGCTCTGGCAATGCCTTTTACGTCGACACCGGCGTTCGTGTAGAACGTCCTGTCTTCCGACGCAACAACTGCATCCGTGACATATTGCGGAAGTTCTTCCACGTCGATGATGGTGCGGTTCACCTCTGAGAACCGCCCCAGTTCTGTTTCGGAGTCGTTGTAGTAGATGATGGTCGTCTGCGCCAAAGCAAACTCACTGGGTGCGGGCACCTGGACCTTTGAGTACATCCACATGAAGAGTGCGCCACCAAGAATGACTGCGGAAGCCAGCGCAATAACGAAGGTGAGCGCGATCCTCTTCGCCCACTTGCCTTTTTTCTTGGGCGAAGCCTGAGCCACTGTGTCACCATCTCCATCTGTATTCAATGCACCAACGGCCTCGTCAAAAGAAGGTGGAGGCGGGGCGGGTGCCTGCGTGGCGGCCGCGCCGACGTGGCTGGCCGCCAATGCGGGTTCGGGAACGGGCGAGGGCGTAGGAGTGGGCGCGAGTGTCGGCGCTGGCGCCGGTTCCGGAACGGACGCAGGCGCGGGTTCAGGAACGGGCGAGGGCGTAGGCGCAGACGCGGACGAGGGCGCTGGTGCAGGAGTAGACGCTGGAGCAGGCGCAGGAACATCCACGGGTGCCAACTCCGCGGGCGGAACAGGCACAGGCCTAGAACCTGGAGCCGGCACAGGCGCAAACGTGTTCAGCTCTGTCGGCTGATCGTCTGGCAGTGGCCCTGCAGAAACCGCCTGAGCGGTCGCCGGGACGGCCACTATCCGCTCACCGGCCTCCCCTAACGCCCCCTGCGTGCCATCAGGCTTCTGGGACTTGCGGTGCCGAGCCGCGCGGCTGCCCACCGGCGGCGGAGGCACATTACCGCCGGGAGCACCACTTGGGGTGCCTCCGGTAGGGACCTCACTAGAATCCTGACTGTAAGCCACGCATCCTCCGATCAACGTCTGCTGCGTACTCTCTTTGGGCCAGACTAAACTAGACTCCCACAAACGCCGCCCACTGCGGCCAGTTTTGTGACGAAACCGCGCCCTTACGCCTCCTGGTCGCTCCACCAGTCAAGAAGACGTTGCGTTGCTACGTCACGCCCGACCTCGCCCTCGTCCATCCGAAGGTTCAAAAGAAACTTGTATGCGCGTCCCACTACGGGCGAGGGCGGAATGTTCAGTAGAGCCATGATGTCCTCACCACTCAGTTCGGGCCGGATAGAGTCCAACTCTTCTTTTTCCCGTAGTGCCGCGATCCGTTCCTCAAGGTCATCGTAAGCGTCACGCAGGAACTGGGCCTTGCGCCTGTTGCCCGTTGTCACATCGGCGCGAGTCAGCCGGTGAAGTCTCTCCAGTTGGTCACCCGCGTCCGTGATGTAGCGCCGAACGGCCGCATCGGTCCAAGACTGCTCTCCATAACCGTGGAACCGCAGGTGCCCCGCTACAAGGTCTGTCACCGCCTTGGTTGTCGCCTTGTCGAACCGCAGGGCCTTCATGCGCTTGGCTGCCATTTTCGCGCCCACGACCTCATGGTGGTGGAAGGTGACCTTCTTACCCTCAAAACGCCGTGTTGCGGGCTTCCCAATGTCATGCATGAGCGCGGCCAAGCGCAAAATGAGGTCAGGGCCCGGCACCGGACCATCCGCTCCGGTTTCCAAAGCCATGGCTTGGTCCAGAACCGTCAGCGTGTGCTCGTAAACGTCCTTGTGTCGTCCATGTTCGTCCACGGTGGAGACCAGGTCGGAAAGCTCTGGGAAAACGTACTGCGCCACCCCCGTGTAAACCATTAGTTCCAGTCCCCGGCGAGGGCGCGGGCTGATCAGCAAACGCTCCAGCTCACCTCTGATCCGCTCAGCGGAGACGATCTCAAGCCTTGGGGCCTCTGCGCTCATGGCTTCCATGACTTCTAGGTCAACATCCAAACCCAGTTGCGCCGTGAAGCGGGCAGCACGCATCATTCTTAGCGGATCATCGCGGAATGACTGGACCGCGGAAACCGGGGTGCGCAAGATACCTGCAGCCAGGTCTTCCAGTCCGTCGAACGGATCCACCAGAGCCATCTGTGGAAGGCGCATTGCCATCGCATTCACGGTGAAGTCGCGCCTAGAGAGGTCTCCCTCCAACGTCTTGCCATACTCAACCGCGGGTTTTCGGGAATTCTCCTCATACGTTTCGGTGCGATACGTGGTGATCTCAATCTGCTTGTCACCCTTACGGCACGCAATGGTGCCAAACTCCCGGCCAACCGTCCAAACGGCGTCAGCCCACCCGCGCACAATCTCCTCAGTAACCTCAGGGTGAGCAGAAGTCGCAAGGTCCAAATCCGACGCAGTCTCACCCAAGAAAGCATCGCGAACCGGGCCGCCAACCAACGCGATTTCTTCCCCGCGGCGTACGAAAAGCTCCGCCACCTGCGAAACCTCCGAAGGAAGGGACGCCATAACGCGGACGCCCTGCGCCATCAATGCCGGAATGTCACCGCTACCGACCAGGTCAGCCATCTTCTCTTCCTCCCAGGACATGTTCCTCCATTTAACGGCATTCACCGGTGATGTTCGGCCCGCCAACTGTGCAATTATCCTGCTAGTGCATGTTCGCAACCTAAGCTGGGGGCATGCACACTCCAAAACGCGTTCGTGGGGCAGCCTATCCGGTCCCCCGGCGTCCTACTGCCCAACGCAGTATCAGTGTGCGCAAATCTGCTTCCCGCTTGCCGGCTGTCCACGAAACGTCCGCGGGTGGTCTGTGCATCAAAGTGGAAGACGGCATCCCATACGTTGCCGTAATCTTGCGAAGGAACCGCGCTGGACACTTGGAATGGTGCCTACCGAAAGGTCACTTGGAAGAAGGGGAAAGCGCAGCGGAAGCCGCGGTACGTGAGGTTCACGAAGAGACCGGCGCTAAAGGACGCGTCATAGTTGAACTGGGGTCCGTGGACTACTGGTTCTCCGGATCATCCGCCCGCATCCATAAACTGGTGCACCATTTCCTGATGGAATATATAGAGGGTGAGTTAACGGTTGAGAACGACCCCGATGAAGAAGCCGAAGACGCCCAGTGGGTGGAACTACAGGAAGCGACCACCGTCCTCTCCTACCCGAATGAACGCAGGGTCGTTTCTTTGGCCCTGAGACTTCTCTACCCGGGCAACACCCAGAACCATTAGCCAGTGATGTCTCCCGCCGTCCGCCACGCCAAGCACCCCAAGACGCCAAGCCATACGCCGGGGCGCGTGGTGGTCGGATTTGCCCTGGCAGTCGCCCTCGGCCTCATGACGCTACTCCCGCAGTCGCTCACCTGGAACGCGCATGCAACGCCGGATCAGGAGACGGCACCGACCGTAGAAGTCGTCGCCATGACTCCAGAAATACTGATTGCACAGGATCGGGTGACCTTCAGGGTGCAGCTGTTCGGGGCCTCCGTTGAAGAACTTGAGGGCAAGCGCCTGCGGACCCTGGTCCAAGCTGACCCGTTCACCGATGGCGTGGAAGTTGACTCTTTCTTAGAATCCGGGCGCGGAGATGGGTGGGAGTCCAACGAGATCGTGTTGAGCGAAGAAAACATGACCGTGCGGGCGGACGAGGACGTAGTAACCGTCTCCGTAACGATCCGCGTTGTCGACATGCCACTTTGGAACGAGCTGGCGTGGGGACCGTACGGCGTGACCGTCCTTTTGTTGGACACGGACTTGGGACGCGAAACGGGAGAGCACCCGACCGGACGCACGCTTTTGCTCTGGTATCCGCCGGGTTCGGTGGGTGTCAGCAACATCAACGTGACCATCACCGGGACACACCAGACACCGCCCTCGACACTGGCGTCCATGAGTGCACCGGGCATAACGCTCACTTTGGCGCCGTCAGAAGTAGGGTCGCTTTTGCACTCCCCTTCAGTAGACCCCACGGAGATCGTGTTGGTCCCGGAAGAGAACGCCAGCCTTTCCCTTCTAGCGACGACCAGACAGCCTCGGCTCTACGCGCTGGCAGAACAGTCGATCCTGAATGCGGGGCTATCCGATACGGTCGAGGGCGAGGGCGTCACGGCACAAGCACAAAGTGGTGAGGTGGAAGCAAACGACTCCGCGGAACAGAACCTTCGGCGCGCCGGTATCTCACTCATCAGTGACGTCGTGGTCGCGGATGAGGGTTGGATGGGCTTACGCACCCTTCAGAAAGCCGGGCACCAACCCGTATTATCGCCGCCAAGCGGGATTTCGACTTTTGGTGTGAGCGGCGTGACGCCCTCGTCCCGATTCCTGGTTGACCTGACGACAGGGGCGACGGTTTTTGACGGTCTTGGGGCAAATGTTGGAACCGTAGTCTCCTCTTGGCGCAACGGGGTGTCCGCGATCAGCGAGGAGCGCAGGGTTGCCTTAGAGGTGAACGATCTGACGGGACGCCAGCGAACACGTGCTTTTAGTGCCATGTCGGTGCAGGAGGACCCCCAGGACGTCCTCGACCTGTTCGTGAACGCTGATCTGGCTGACCTGGGACCGGAGCCTGCTGCGCGACTGGCGGAGCTGCTGGACGCGCCCTGGGTCAACCCGGTGTCTCTAAGGGAGATGCTGATTTCACCCCGGTCTGGGATAGAGAGATGGCCGCTGCATGATTTCTCTTCGGTCTCCGTGATTACGACACGCGATCAGTTGGACTTGCTAAGTGCGCAGGTTGAAAAGTATGAGGCCGTCATTTCCGCGGCGGTAACAGGCGATGAGCTGCCTGAGGAAGTCGTAGCCAGCATCCTTGGCACAACCGCAGCGGATTTGACGGAGGAAGAGCGCGCGACTCTGGTCACGGCAGCTATCGCAGAACTGGAAACGCAGACGGAAGTCATCTCCATCGTGCCGTCGGCAACTGTCAACGTGATCGGAAAGAATGTCCCGTTCCCAATCACGGTGTCTAACTCCGGGGCCGTGCCGCTGAGGCTGCTGGTTGGATTAGAGATCCCTGACCCACGCCTGCACGCGGGAGATTGGGTCGGGGCGGTGGTGCCGGCACACGGATCAGTGACCGTGCACATTCCGGTGGAGGCGGTTGGGGCAGGCCAGGTGGGCGTTGTCGCAGTCGCTAAGACGGCGCAGGACGTTAGGCTTGATGCCTCGGAGGAGATAACCGTAAATGTTAGGGCCAACCTAGAAGACGCAGGAACCTGGATTGTCGGGGGAATATTGGTTGTGTTCTTCGCCTTCGGTTTGGTAAGAACAGTCAGAAAAGGTCGTCGCAACAAAGTGGCCACTAGCGGGGGGACCAAAGGTTGAGCCAGCTACCAGATGAAAGTGCACAGGAACCCCTGGCACCAAAACAGCAGACACTCCTGAAGTCGTCTGTGCTGATGGCGTCGGGAACCCTGGTATCGCGGATCCTCGGTTTTGTACGATCGGCGCTGCTGGTCGCCATCCTTGGCGTTACGGCTGGCGCGGCAGATTCATTCACGATAGCGAACACGCTACCGAACATGGTCTACAACCTGTTGGCAGCGGGGATCGTCGACGCAATCCTAATTCCTCAGATTGTTAGAGCCTTGAAGGGGCGGTCTGGAAGCGAATACGTCAATAAGCTCCTGACCGCAGCCGGCACGCTGCTGTTCGGTCTCACTGTGGTGTCCATGTTGGCGATACCCGTAATTATTGAGATCCTTGCGCCCACTCTCACGCCTGAGATGCGCACGCTCACCATCACTTTCTCTATTATCTGCGTGCCACAGATCTTCTTCTACGGCGTCTACAACCTGCTTGGTGAAGTGTTGAACGCCCGGGGCATTTTTGGCCCCTATATGTGGGCTCCTGTCATCAACAATGTGGTTGGCATCGCGTCTTTGGGGCTCTTCCTTTATCTTTGGGGGCCCTCGGGTGACATCAGGCCCGCGGAATCGATGACGCCTGCACAGATCGGAGTGGTTGCCGGCCTGTCAACGGTCGGGGTCATTGCACAAGCGCTGTGGCTTTTCATCCCTATGCGGAAGTCCGGATTGAAACTCCGTTTGAACTTCCATTTGAAGGGCACTGACTTTGGTTCCGCCTCCAAGGTGGCGTGGTGGACCTTTGCGACACTGATGGTTGGTCAGGTAGGCGTTATCTCCACCTCCAACCTGGCCAGTCGGGCGGGTGCCTGGGCACAAGAGACCGGAGAAATCGTAGCCGGAACAACTGCCTACCAGTACGCATTCATGCTCTACATGGTTCCGCAGTCTCTGATCGCGGTTACTTTGGCGACCGCCATTTTCACGCGATTCGCCAACGACATGTCAGATGGAAACATGAAGGGGGTAGCAAACAACTTCCACCGCGGGGTGGAGTTAATTTTGTTGCTTTCCTTCTTCGTTGCGGCCGTCCTAGCGGTGACCGCCACTCCCGTTATGCAAATGATCATGCCGACGTTCGGTGCGCAGGCTGCGGAGATCTACGGCAACGTCCTGCTGGCCCTAATTTTTGCACTTCCATCAGCGGGAATGATCCTCATGTCCCAAAGGGTTTTCTTTGCCATGGAAAACGCGCGGCCTGTGTTCCTGATGAGCATTGTGCCGATATTGATGCAGATCATCGTTGGTTGGACAATCTACTTCTTGATGGATGCGTACTGGTGGACGATTGGCGCCTCGCTTGGTGAGACGGTCGGAAGGGTCCTCCAAGGATTTATCGCCATCGTCTGGGTTGGGCGGGTCATTCCCCAGGTAAACATCGGTCGAATCGCCAGCAGGTACCTGCGTTTTGCCTTCGCTTTCCTTGTATCCGGGGGCGTCGGCTATTTCGTTATGCGTTTCGTTGGCGCTACGTCATCATTTGATAGCAGCTTCGGTAGGTTTTTTGATTCCATGTGGAAGGTAGCAGTGGTCGGCGTCGTGGTCGCCATTGTCTACTTCGGCATCCTTTTCTGGGCAGATCCCGTAGGGACGCGAAGAATCTTCGACGCGTTGATAGCGCGGGTGTATCCAAAGGCATCCACTGGTCCGGTTCTGGATCCAGGGGTTGAAGTCGACTCTGAACAGGAGTTGGAAGACGCCCTGGAACAGAGCACTGACGTCGACTCAGAGGACTCTGAAGAGGAGGACGTTCACAGCTTTGGTGTAATGCCGTCAGCGTGGACGCAGGAGCCGCCGTCGTGGGATGACATCCTGCCGGGCGAAGGTGCGGGAATCGCGTTGAGTAGAAGCCTCTCCACGCCTGACCTGTCCAGCACAGGTGCGATTCCGTTGTTATCTGGGCGTCCTCGGCGTCGCTCACACGACAATGCGCAGCCGGATGTGGGGACCGTCGATGTCGCGACGGATGAACACACGCCTTCCGACGAGGAAGAAACGGATCCCGCCGCCGATCTTTCGGATTCGGACTTTTCGGAAGAGACAGTAGCGAGCGTCGTTATGGACGAGGGCGACGATGCCGGCTCCAACGAAGCTGGCTATGGCGACGAGGATGCACTTGACGTCGACGCCCTCGAATCCACATTTCCAGAAGTGGGTCTGAGTGAACAGTTCCTCACTCTCCTAAGGGCAAGAGAGGAACACGCAGACGGTACCTTTGATACATCGCGTGTGGACGTAGATTCCACCAACGTCGAAAAGCAGGAGAAAGTGATGCCGCAGAACGCTGAACCTTCAGGTTCGGGGAACAGTCAAAGATTCGATCCGACAATTCCCGCACTGATTCTGGGGCTCCTTCTGGTGGTGGTTGCCGGGGCAGTCGCGTTTAAGAACTTGCTTCCTTCGGGTGCGTCTGACTTCTTTGCAGAACTGTCTCCGGCGTTGCCGCAATCGTCCCAGAGCGACGATTCTACACAAAGTGGAGAAGGCGATCCGTCTTCGCCGCCGGCTGTGGCTGCTCCTGTTGTTGCAAGTGCAACTATCTTCTCTTGGGGAGATGACGAGGGCGATCATCCGGAGCTGGCAACGGCCCTGTTGGATTCAGATCCTTCTACGAACTGGAGATCGCGCTACTTCATGGTCAACCAGTTCACGGAAGGTACTGAGATATCGATCTTGGTTACCTTGGCTGAGCCCGCGGTCGTCTCTGAAGTTGCGCTTTCCGTACTTGGTTCAGGCGGCGAGGTGACAGTTACGAATGCTTCCGATGGCAATCCCCGCACGGGCGACGTACTGGCCGTGGCTCCCATTACCTCTGACACTGTCATCAAGCTGGCTCAACCGACGGAGATGTCTGCAATAGGACTTGTCTTCAATACTCTTCCAACTGACGATGAAGGCATGTACCGCGCGAAGGTCGCGGAGTTGTACGTTAGGTAGGGGGCGGGTAGCGCGGGTAGTTTGCGGTAACCTTCTCCAAGAGAATAGAAACTGCTACCTACTTAGGAAACGACATGTCTTCTTCGTCCTTGGATAAACGGACTTCCGGTCTTAGTGACTGGTCACACCTACTGTCTGAAGATGGAAAGAACCTCAAAGAGTCAGAGATTAGGGCGCTCTTTTCCGTTGTGTCACGACCTGAAGTCGTTTCACTGGCAGGTGGTATGCCGAATCTCCGGGACCTGCCGCTACGTGACATTGGAGAGATGACTTCGAAGCTCATCGAAACCGATGGGATGCGTGCTCTGCAATACGGGGACGGCCACGGTTGGAATCCACTGCGGGAAAGCATCATAGAAATCATGGCGAAGGAAGGCATTGATGCGGACCCGTACTCAATCCAGATAACGACAGGCTCACAGCAGGCTCTTCAACTGGTTTCCGAGGTCCTATTGGATGCAGGTGACGTTGTCCTGGCTGAGTCTCCGTCGTACGTTGGAGCGTTAGGTGTTTTCCACTCCCGTAGAGCAAATCTGGAGCAGATCCCTATGGATGAGGATGGCCTGATACCGGAGAAGCTGAAAGAGGCCATTTCGGCAGTTCGTGAGTCGGGCCGAACCATAAAGTTTCTTTACACTATTCCGAATTTCCACAATCCCGCCGGGGTCTCACTATCCCCCGAAAGACGACAGCAGGTAGTGGATATCTGCAGGTCAGAGGGTGTTTTGATCGTTGAAGACAACCCTTACGGTCTTTTGGGGTTTGATAGCGAACCACTGCAGGCGATGCAGCCGCTGTGGCCAGATGGCGTGCTCTACTTGGGGAGCTTCTCCAAGATTTTTGCGCCGGGCTACCGAATTGGTTGGGCCCTGGCACCAGAAATGTTGTACGAGAAACTTATTTTGGCCGCTGAATCAGACATTCTGAGTCCTTCCATGATGGGACAGATGTCTCTCAACAAATACCTTGAGGACTTCGACTGGTACGCCCAAGTTAGAGAATTCGCCAAGATGTACAAAGGGCGCTGGGAGGCAATGGAAGCGGCACTCAAGAAGTACCTCCCAAATTGTGAGTGGACTACGCCCAAGGGTGGGTTCTACACGTGGGTGGAGCTTCCCGACGGGATCGACGCGAAGGAGATGCTGCCGCGGGCCGTCGAAGGTTTGGTCGCGTACGTGCCTGGCACTGCGTTCTACTATGACGATCGGGGCCGCGACTTTCTGAGGTTGTCCTTCTGTTACCCAGACGAAGAGACGATTACAGAGGGAGTGCGTCGGCTTGGGAAAGTGATCGAAAAGGAGCTGGAAGCGCAAGCCCAGTCGCAGGTCTAATTGAGTCACAGTCCTATTTGAAAGGAGCCGGGACCACTTGGTCCCGGCTTTTCTTTTCATCCGCGGAGTTTCTATTTGTTACTCCGAATCGGTGAGTCCCAGCGCCACAGTTATTCTGTCTAGGTCAGCCTGGTCTGCGAATTCGATGGTTAGTTTTCCCTTCTTCGCGCCCGTGGAGACAGTTACAGAGGTGTCCAGCTTTGCGGCAAAGATGTCAGCGATACGTTGTGCTTCTGGCGTTGGAACGTAATGCAAACGGACGGGACGCTGTGGCTTGATGCCTTGCCTGCCAAACCTCACCAATTCCTCTGTGGCCCTTACGGACAGTCCCTCTGCCACAATTCGAGCAGCCAAGGCTTCCATTTCTGCAGCCGACTCCATTCCCAAGAGTGCCCGGGCGTGTCCCGCTGTGATCACGCCTGCGGCCAACATCCTCTGGGCGTTTGGGGGTAGCTTCATGAGTCGAAGCATGTTGGCTACCTGCGGCCTCGATTTGGAGACTTTGTTGGCAACCTCTTCCTGTGTGTATCCGAAGTCCTCCATCAGCTGTGCGTAGGCTGCTGCTTCCTCTAGGGGGTTGAGCTGCACCCGATGAATATTCTCAATGAGTGCTTCTCTGAGCAGATCATCACCTGAGGTCGACCGAACGATGGCGGGTATCGCGCCCAGCCCAGCCAGTTGGGTAGCACGCCACCTGCGTTCACCCATCACCAACTCATAACGAGCCTCAGGCGACTCCAGTAGAGCTTCACGCAAGCGTTCCGCTTGGCCCGTTTCTTCTAGGCTTTCGGAAGTTATTCTCCGTACGACTATAGGCTGGAGAACACCTACTTCTCTGATGGATTCTGCCAGAGCGTGGAGTTCTTCTTCATCAAACTGTTCTCTGGGCTGTTTTAGGTTGGGGATGATCCAATCGGCCTGTATCTCTGCAAACGCTACACCCGGTACCGTGCGGAGCTCAGGCTGGCCGCTCTTTGACTCTTCACCAGTGTCAGATTGGAGTAGGTTGGCCGCTGGTTCGTGCGGATAGATCCCAGGTACGGGGCTGTGCAGCGTCGCTGCACCATCGGATGTTTCACGTGAAACACTTTGAGGCTGGGCGGCGACTTCAGGTCGCTCAGGCATTGTTTCACGTGAAACAGTGCCCGAATTTGGTACGGTCCGCGATTCCTCGTCATTTGTTTCACGTGAAACATCATCAAGGAACAGGGTTGAGCCAGGAGTATCTTGGTGTGTTTCACGTAGGGCGCCTGCCGTGTGCTGCGTCCCCGACTGACTAGCGCCGAATGTTTCACGTGAAACATTCGCGCCCTGAGGTGAGGCTGTGTGCGAATGCTCCTGTGTTTCACGTGAAACATTCGCAGTGCCGCGCGGGGAGAGCAGGTCGCGGGCCGATCCGCCTCTAGGAACCGGAGCCCGCTGCCCGCGTAATGCGGCAGCTTGTTCTGCACCGTTCCCAGCCAAGTCGGGGAACAACACGTCAAGTGGTCGCCCGGCACGTGGTTCTGGTTGAGGCTCCGGGTCCGGAATCAGTGCACCAAGCCCCTTACCTAGGCCTCGGCGGACCCGTGGACTGCGTCGAGCTTGGGTTGGTTGAGCAGCGCCTCCGGTCTCATCGCTATCCCCGTTAGCCACTGGAACCATATGAAGACCTCCGTCTGCGATGGCACGAGCGGTGCCAAAGTACCTTGCCGGACCTATTGGGCCAGCTTCAGTGCACTGCCTCTACGCAGCCAGACGACTTGCCAACTCAGCTGCTACCTTGCGATACGCGATCGCTCCAGTGCCCTTCTTATCGTAGGTGATCACAGTCTGCCCATACGAAGGTGCCTCGGAGATTCGCACAGCCCGCGGAATATCATTTTGGAATACCGCCTCCGTGAAGTAGTTACGCACTTCAGCAGCAACCTCTTGGCTCAGTCTTGTTCGTGAATCCACCATGGTCATCAGAACATAAGGATCAGCCAACGAAGGATTAAGGTCAGCGCGGATCCGTTCAATGGTACGCAGCAGGCTGGACAAGCCTTCCAGTGCGTAGTACTCCGCCTGAACTGGGATCACCATTCCAGTCGCAGCAACAAATGCGTTCAGGGTGAGCAACCCAAGAGAAGGGGGACAGTCGATCAAAACCACATCCGGACGAAATGCTGAATCCGGATCAGCACCCTCAGATGTTTCACGTGAAACATTCACGCCCCAGTCCTGCAAAGCATAAGAAAGAAGCTTGGCCCTATCGGGTTCCTCAATCAGCTCCACCTCAGCGCCCGCCAAGTCGACTGTTGCGGGACAGACCATTACGCCTGGTACATCCGGGCACTCCTGAATGGCCTCTCCAAAAGTTGCCTCACCCAAGAGCACTTCATAGGTGGAGACCGTCCCCGAACCGTGCTCAACACCAAGAGCAGTGGACGCGTTTCCTTGAGGGTCGATATCGATCACCAGAACCTTCAGGCCACCCAGAGCCAGAGCGGCAGCCAGGTTGACCGTCGTCGTTGTTTTTCCGACGCCGCCCTTCTGGTTGGCGACCACTAAGACTGGCGTGCCCGCAGGCTTAGGAAATGCGGCGCCATCCAGCTCCTTGAAGGCGGAGTGGTTCTGCGCAATTCGCCTTGCGATCGGTGAGTTGTCCGATACTAACTGATTCATGGTCTCCCTTTCAGACAACCCAAGCGTAGCTGTGCGCTCCGACTACAATGTTTGACACGTGTGCGCCGCATGAAAAGCAATAAAGCGCACAGCGCCAAGATACCCGTAAAGGTATCCAATAGTGTGATCTAGATCACACTGTCCTTGTGCACTCAACTACATATGTCACTTCGCCGTCCATGACGGATACGACCTCATGCACCTCAGCTTTCAGGTGACGTTTCTTCAGCTCCAATGCGCTTGCGTCGACCTCTTCATATGCCCGCCTTCCCTTCAGGGCAAGCAGGCGACCACCGGGAGCAATCATCTTTGAGGTCAGACGCAACAGCTTCGGCAGTGCAGCCACAGCCCGTGCCGTCACGACGTCGCCACGCAGTTTGCGCCCCAAATTCTCTGAGCGATCCCGCACGATGGATACGTTGTCTAAGCCGATCTCATCGGCGGCGTAGGCAAGCCATTCACAGCGCCGCTCCATCGGCTCCACCAACGTAACGTCGAGGTCGGGCCGCGCAGCCGCTATTACCAGGCCGGGCAAACCCGCGCCGGAACCCACATCAACGACTGTGCCCCGCGACGGCAAGAACTCTAAGAGCGCAGCAGAGTTGACGATGTGCCGAGACCATATGCGCTCCGCTTCTTTGGGTCCAATCAGCCCCCTTTTCTCGCCCTCGACCTCCAAGAGTTCAGCGAAAATCTCCACGGTGGACGCAGTGCTACCAAACAGGGACAGAACAACCGGGCTTGGAGTTTCCCTCTGAAAAGCCTCTTTCGCGTCAGTCACTGGTCGCTGTTCGTCTCACTTGACTCTGCCGCGCTGTCCTCAGGCAAGTAGATGACCACGCAACGCTCAGGCTCACTACCTGCGGACTCCGACACCAGGCCTGCCGCTGCAACGACGTCGTGGCAAACCTTCCGCTCAAACGGATTCATAGGCTCAAGCTGCACGGGCTTTCCAGAAGACTTAACCAACGCCACGGCTTCCGCCGCAACCTCCTGAAGCTCTGCCCTACGTTCCGCACGGAAGCCGGCAACATCCAGCATCAGACGGGAGCGGTCACCCATGGCGGTCTGCACGGCCAAGCGGGTTAGCTCCTGCAATGCCTCCAGTACCTCTCCGTCCTCACCGACCAGACGGTTCAGATTGGAGTTCGCGTCCTCAGCCACGATGGCCACAGACGGACGATCGTTCTCAACATCTATGACAATGTCGCCGTCCAGATCCATTATGTCCAGCAGCTCTTCTAGGTAATCCGCCGCTACCTCTCCCTCCTCCTCTAGGTGGGACAGGCCAGAGTTATTCTCATTCGTGGTCATTCGTTCTCCGCTTCACTACTCTCAAGATGTCCGCCGCTTACGCATCGTGGCGAGGGCGAAAAACCGGACTCTACTTCTTGCCTTGCTTGCGTCGTTGCGCCTTGCGCTGCTGACGGCGGCGCTCAATCTCTTCTGGGGAAAGGTTCGTCTGAGGCTTCTTTGCATTGGCTGCGTTGCGGGCTTGCCTGCGCTCTTGAGCTTCCCGCTCTTGCCGTTCTCTCTCCGCCAGACGCTGGCGTTGTTCGCGGGAAAGCTTCTTAGGCCTATTCTTACGCGCAGCCTCAACCTGCTCTTGGCTCTTCCGAGCCATGACAACTTGGCGAGCCCACAGATCATCTGGCAGTGTCTTCCAAGGCTCCATTGCTAAACCCCTATACACGGAGAGCCTGTCGGCCGCATCCCAGTCGTCGGGGAACTTCGTTGACACCTTTTCACGCTTGGACTTGCGCTCAACGGTCGCCAGCGTTGTCGATTGGAGCATGTCAACCGCCTCAGCGTTGCCCTTATCGGCCTCCAGCTCCCTGTCGTATGACTGGAATTCAGGAACTGCCCACTTCTTGTACGCGGTCTCCCGGCGTTCCAATAGCTCCTCAAATGCAGGGGAGCCCGGGTTTGGCATGTTCCTGTTCACCCACACCTGCTGAACAAAACCGAACGCCGTGGTCGTAACCATGTATACAAGCAAACCCATCTGGAAAATCATGCCCGTGAACACGAACATTAGAGGCATCAGGTACATCATGGACTTTTGGCTACGAACCATCGGGTTGTTGGGATCCGGGTTCGGCGCCATGTTCTTCTTCATTGAAAGACGCATGGTCAAGAACTGCAGACCAACCAGCACAATGATCAGCACAATGAAGACGGCCTTATGCCCCCACGACGGGGTCGTGGCCATTGTTTGAGAAAGTCCAACGCCAAGAACCTTCGAACCAACGACATCAGCCGCCAACTCAGGACCCAGTGGGCCCAGTGCCTCCCACGCGTATGTGCCGTCCATAATCTGACTGACGGAGAAAAACACCCGATACAGCGCGAAAAGGATAGGCATCTGCACCAGCAGTGGAAGACATGAAGCATATGGGGATGCCCCGTGCTTCTTGTACAACTCCATTGTCTCTTCGCTTTGCCGCTGCCGAGAGACAGAGTCCTTCTTACCCTTATACTTCGCCTGGATCTTCTGTATTTCCGGCTGAAGAACCTGCATACTTCGCATGGACTTGATCTGCTTTATGTAAAGCGGCAAGATCGCAAAGCGAACAATGATCGTCAAAATGACGATCGACATAACCCAGCTAATACCGGGTCCACTTGGGAATCCGACAAAGACCAAAGCTCTGTAGATGGAAACCCAGATCCACGCAAAAGCTACGATGATCGGGTGGAGAAATGAATCCATCACGGACTCCTTAAGTGCGTTTTCTTGTGCTGCTAGTGTGCCGTGAAACCGTCACGACTTCTTGTCAAGGTCATGTCCGGCCCAGTCATCGGGCGGAATCCACGGCTCAGGCTTCCATGAGCCCTTATCCGGAACATGGTCCACTCCACCCAGACTCCATGGATTGCACCGCAGAACGCGCCACGAACCCAAGATGAATCCCTTCAGCACCCCATGAGTTTCAACGGCCCGAACCGCATACGTCGAACAGGATGGGTAGTACCGGCATCGCGGCGCAAGGTGTGGGGATATGAACCGTTGGTAGAAGCGGATGGGGGCGAGGACGATGGCGGTCAAGAAATTCATGAGCTGCCGCCCGAACGCGGCACGGCACTACCGGCGGCCGTTACTCCGCTAGATCGGCGGTGGATACCGTCATCGGCGGGTATTTTCTTAAACGCCAAAGCGAGAAGCCGATCCAGGCTACGCCCCAGCTCCTCGCTTGACATGTCCACTGAACCCTCCAGCGCCCTCACAACGACCGTCGTTTCCCCATCCATGGAACTAAGCCGTGCCTGCAAAACATGTCGCAGGCGCCGCTTGATCTGGTTGCGCTGAGTTGCCTTCGGAACCTGACGTTTTCCAACGATGATTCCACCGCGGGCTCCGCTTCGCAGTTCGCATCCCTCCTGTGGAGGAACCTGACGCACGGAAACCACCATCGCGCGGTTGCCGGCCCGATAGCCCTCTTTGAGGGTCCGACCAAAGCCTTCGCGGCGACTGATTCGGCTGCCTTCGCGGAGCATCCTGCACCCCAGCGAACCGACTACTTCACTCAGACGGAGATCTTTGCGCGGCCCTTACGGCGACGCGAAGAAAGGATTGAGCGACCCGCGCGCGTACGCATGCGGGCACGGAAGCCGTGTACCTTGTGGCGACGACGGTTGTTAGGCTGAAAAGTACGCTTGGTCATCATCTACTCCTAGAAAGGACAGCACGGTGCTGCCAGGTCTTGGCGCCAGCTTACTTGAAACAAAACCAGCACAAATACGCCAAAACAGACTACGCCCAAGCATTTCGCAACGTCAATGAGATGAACAGGGGTTCCCCATCCACTGCAACTCTTCCACATCTGTGTATAACCCCGTGGATAGTGGAATATGTTTATCCCCAGGGACTACTCCCTTTCTTGTTGAAGTTAGCCGACAATTGGGCGTCAGCTCGCCCCGAATCGGCTGAATAACAAGGATGTAAGACATGAGATAGTTATCCACAGAGAAATCCCCAAATGGGAATAAGGGGGCACACAAGTTACGGTAAGAGGACATTGTCCACCGTTGCTGGTGTCTAAACTCACTGGCCCATGTGGACCAGCGCGCGTGAAGGAGAACACAATCAATGGAGGAACCAACCCTTGCTTCGGCTTGGTCTGCTGCAATTGCGCTCCTGAACGTCGACGATTTGGGCCCAGCGCACGTCGCAATCTTGCAGACGGTGAAGCCTTTAGGTGACATCGAAGGAACGATTCTCCTGGCGGCTCCGAATGATTTTGCGAAGTCATTCATCGAAACAAGGTTGACCGGACCTCTCAGCAGCGCGCTCACAATGACTTTGGGAAAACGTGTCCGCATAGCCATCACCGTGGATCCTTCCCTGGAGGAATCCCAAGCGGCAGATGAAGTGGGTTCTCACCCTTCGGAGCCGGCAGGTGGCGCACAGCCGTACCCAGCAACAGCACACCCAGGGACCCCTAGTCCAGACGAACGCTTCCCAGGCGGCTTCGTAACCTCGGTGCCACCGACCGCGGGCCCACCCACCCCCGGCGACCCTGGAATAAACCTCCTACAGACACCGACCCAGCGAATTTCTCTGAATCCGAAGTACCTGTTTGACAACTTCGTCATCGGACCATCAAACAGGTTCGCCTACGCAGCGGCCTTGGCGGTCGCCGAAGCACCGGCGCGCGCATACAATCCACTCTTCATTTACGGTGGCCCAGGTTTGGGGAAGACGCATCTTCTGCATGCGATCGGGCACTACTCGCTTTCCCTGTACCCGCACCTTAAGGTCAAGTATGTAAATTCTGAAGAATTCACGAATGACTTCATCAATGCTATCGGTGCCAGAACCCTTGACTCATTCAAGCGACGCTATAGAGAAGCCGACATTCTTCTGATTGACGATATCCAGTTCATTCAGGGCAAGAAGGAGACGATGGAAGAGTTCTTCCACACCTTCAACACTCTCCACAGCGCCAACAAGCAGATCGTCATCACTTCGGATGTGCCACCGAAAGCATTGGATGGATTTGATGAACGCCTTCGCAGCCGCTTCCAGTCTGGTTTGACCACGGACGTTCAACCACCAGACCTTGAAACCCGCATCGCCATCTTGCGAATGAAAGCCGAAGCAGAGGGCGTATCCGCCAAGTCGGAGGTTCTTGAGTACATCGCATCGCGGATCTCCTCCAACATCAGGGAGCTTGAGGGTTCCCTGCTACGCGTCACCGCATATGCGAACCTGACGGGAGAAGAGATCACCCTTGGCCTCACTCAGTCAGCGCTGAAAGATATGCTCTCCGATCCGGAGGACATGGAAATCTCCGCAACAGTGATCATGGGGCAGACCGCGGCCTATTTCGGGGTGACGATTGAACAGCTCACCTCCTCTGACCGGTCCCGCCCAATGGTGGAGGCCCGCCAGATCGCCATGTATCTCTGCAGGGAGCTAACCGACTTGTCGCTTCCCAAGATTGGCGAAGCATTCGGTGGTCGTGACCACACGACAGTCATGCACGCGAACAAAAAGATCCAGGGCCTGATGAAAGAACAGCGGGAAACCTACAACAACGTCCAGGAACTCACGAAGCGTATTCGACAGAGCGGACGTGAGCACTAAACGGCACTTACCCACAACTTCCAAGCTTGTAGTTTCAACATTTGGCGCGGAAATTCGCCATCGTGTGGACAGATACGTACAACACCTCTGGGGGAAACCGGCTTTGTGGGGAAACTTTCCTCGAAATTGTGGGTAACCTATGACTCTCAAAACGGTTGCCCACAACCTGTCATTTGAGTTCACAGATTCCTCCCCATCCAACGCACAGCTCAGACCCCAGTGTTTATGCGGTCAAACTCCGGTTTTCCACAGCATCAACAGCCCCTACTACTGCTATGAGTAATTCATTAAGCAAAATTTGTTTAGCCCGCGTAAGGATGAAAAACTCCTGTTTGCGCACAAACACAGCGACACGCGAAAGAGCATCCGAAGTTCCTACACAGAGCGTGTTACGTGGCAGCTGCGGGTAGAATGACCCAAGATTGACATCCGATGGAGGACGAATTGAAGTTCCAACTTTCCCGTGACGTATTCTCTGACGCGGTCCAGTGGACTTCGCGCGCAGTTCAACAGCGCCCAACAATCCCCATCCTTTCTGCAGTAAAACTGACTGCGACGGAAGGTGAGTTGAGACTCTCTTCATTCGACTACGATGTCTCTGCGCGTGCCCAGGTTGAGGCGGAGGTCATTGAGCCAGGCGAAGTTTTGGTGTCCGGGAAACTGCTGACGGAGATTGCAAAGTCGCTTCCAAACCAGACGGTGACAGTCAGCGTTAACGGAAACCACCTGGACGTTATGTGCGGGCGTGCCAAATTCGCCCTCGGACTGATGCCGCTGGAGGATTACCCGGAACTTCCAACTCTTCCAGAACTGGCCGGAAGTGCGGACGGCGTTGAGTTGGCAAACGCGATTTCTCAGGTTGTCATTGCGACCTCGAAGGACGACACACTTCCACTCCTTACTGGCGTGCGGATGGAAATCGAAGGGGACCGGATCACGCTTCTTGCGACTGACCGCTATCGGCTTGCGATGAGGGAGATGACGTGGGCGCCGGCGGACCCATCAATCTCTTCCGCCATGCTGGTGAAGGCCCGCGTCCTTTCGGATGTAGCACGCAACCTTGGTGGTGGCGGTCCGGTGGAGATGTTCATGGGATCTGATTCATCGCAGCGCGCGGCCATTTTGGGTTTCTCCGCAGGCCAGCGTCAGGCAACGTCCTCTTTGATGGATGGCGACTACCCACCGGTGCGCAGGCTGTTCCCTGAGGTTACCCCGCTGGAATACGTATGTAGGCGCAGTGACCTCCTTGAGGCCGTGAAGCGCGTTTCGCTTGTTATTGAGCGCAAAACCCCGGTCAGGCTTGTGTTTGAGGACGGCGCATTGACGCTGGAGGCTGGTGCGGGTGAGTCTGCGCAGGCCCAGGAGGCGGTGGCGCTGGTTTCAGAGGATGAGCCACTGCGTACTGCGTTCAATCATGAGTTCTTGTCCGACGGGCTTTCTGCTCTGTCAACGGAGTTCGTCCGCTTCGGATTCACCGATGCGAACAAGGCCGCGGTCGTAATGGGACAGGCGGAAGAAGAAGGTGAGGCCGACACAGGCTTCAAGTACCTTCTGATGCCGATCCGCGTCGGCGACTAAGCCCGGAGCCCCGTGTATGTTTCGCACTTGGCTCTAAATGACTACCGCTCCTACAAGAGCCAGGTATTGGAACTGCCGCCCTCGGCGGTGGTTTTTGAGGGTGGTAATGGACGCGGAAAAACCAACCTAGTTGAGGCTTTGGCGTACTTGGCGACGTTTTCCTCGCACCGCGTGTCGTCCTCGACACCACTGGTGCGCGTCGCAAAAGACGGTGAGCAGCCGGGAGGTGCGGTTGTCAGGGCGCGCGTGCAACGTGGAGACCGAAGCACTCTTCTGGAGTTAGAGATCGCGCGCGGGCGGGCAAACCGTGGGCGCGTGAATAAGGCGAATGTTGCGCCGCGGGAGCTGCTTGGGCACCTTCGAACAGTTGTTTTTGCCCCTGAGGATCTGGAGCTTCTGCGTGGGGATCCAGCCACAAGACGCCGTTTCTTAGATGAGACTGTGACGAAACTGAAACCCCACTACCTAGGGGTCAGACAGGACTTCGAACGCGTTTTACGCCAGCGCGGGGCAGCCCTAAAGCAAATGGGACGTCCTGGGCGCCACTTTGGGCCAGACGAAGAGGCGCTGCTGGGTGTTTGGGATCAGTCGTTGGCTGAGCTCAGCGCAACAATCTCAATCCACAGGCGCGCGGTAGTGGAAGCGTTGCGCCCGCTGATAGCAAAGGCTTACGACGGAATAACAGAGGCTGACCGCAAAGCGGACATAGTCTATGAATCTCACCTGTCCTCGAAGGGTTTTGATGTCCCCCCTCTGGTGGATATTCGCGTGGAGAATGGGCGCTTTGTGGGAGATGGCGGCCAGGATGCGAAGGTCCTTGCCGACATTTACGTCCAGGCGCTCCAATCCCAGCGGCAGGCGGAGTTGCGCCGGGGAGTGAACCTTGAGGGGGCGCAAAGGGACGACCTGCTCGTTTCTCTGGATGGGCTGCCTGTAAAAGGTTTCGCCAGTCACGGAGAAATGTGGTCGTCAGCCCTAATGCTGCGCTTGGGTGAGCTGGAACTTCTGAAGTTGGACGATGATTCCCCCGTGTTGGTCCTAGATGACGTGTTTGCAGAACTGGACTCATCGCGCAGGTCTGGACTGCTTGATCAGATAGCGGATGTTGAACAGGTGCTTGTCACAGTTGCGGTTGGAACCGACGTGCCCGAAGAGCTCCACGCAACAAGGTTCAGGGTTTTTCGGGACGAGGACGGATTTAGCCAGGTATCGCTCATCCCGGACCCAGCGTCTGAGGCCGTCGGGGGTGAAAACGATGGCGACTGACGAAGAAGATCTGGAGCGTAGGTCCCAAATGGTCCGCGGCGTTTTCCGCCGTCACCGAAGCCGCGCCGCGGGCACGTACGGAAATTACGGATCTGGGGGACGGAACCGCCCTCGCCCCCGAAAGAACGGCGACCTTGCGGAACGTGGTGACGCCGCACATGATGCCAAGGACGCCCAGGGTGACGGTGGTTGGGTTGCCCCTCCTGGAACGTATCGGTCGAAGACGGGCACGCGCACATCTCGGTGGGACCCGCAGGACATCGGTGCAATCCTGCGCGATGAAACCAGTCGGCGTGGGTGGGAACGCACTCTTTCCGTTGCATCTGTCAGCGCCGATTGGGATCAAATTGTGGGCCCTCAGGTTGCGCTACACTGCCCCATTTCTAGTTTCGAGGGCGGAGTTCTGATCGCGCAAGCCGACTCTACGGCCTGGGCGGAGCAACTACGTTTACTTCTGCCACACATTCAACGGCGAATTGATGAACGCGTTGGTACCGGAATTGTGGAAAAGGTTGTTGTGTTGGCACCCAAGGCACCCTCTTGGGTTCATGGAGCGCGTCACATTCCTGGCCGCGGACCACGGGATACCTACGGTTAAAGTCCGACTAGCACAAAAATGACGCCCACAACGCAGTGTTTCTAGTTACACAACTTATCCCCATTTTCTCAGGGCGCAAGAGGGTCACATCCAAAATTTGGTAGGATAAAGGCAGTTTATAGCGCCGAAGGGTGCTGTTAGGTAGGGGACCACATAGAGGGTCCCGGTAGGTTCTAGACCCGATTTGGTGACTTCGGCTGAAGTCGCTCATTGTCGGGACCAGTGCTCATTTGACGACAGGTGAGCTGAGGCGCCATGAAGGTGGTGCAGGTAGGGAGCAGTGCGTGAGTGACTCCGCCCAGATTACGCCAGAGGCCGGTTCTGTCAGCCAAAAAAAGGAAAGCGGAGAGTATGGCGAAGCCAATATCACCGTCCTCGAAGGCTTAGAGGCGGTTCGTAAACGTCCGGGGATGTACATCGGCTCCACGGGCGAACGCGGGCTTCACCACCTTGTGTACGAAGTGGTCGACAACGCGGTTGATGAGGCGCTTGCGGGGTACTGCGACCACATCGAAATAACGCTTCTTGAAGACGGCGGCGTGCGCGTAACCGATAACGGACGCGGAATCCCCGTGGGTATTCACCCAACTGAGGGGCGGCCAACCGTTGAGGTCGTGATGACCATTCTTCATGCGGGTGGAAAGTTCGGTGGCGGCGGCTACGCGGTTTCAGGTGGGCTGCACGGTGTGGGAATCTCCGTGGTGAATGCCCTCTCCCGTCGTGTCAACACAACCGTTTATCGGGATGGATACCGGTGGGACATTGCCTTTGGCAACGGTGGCGGCGTGATCCAGGAGCTGGAGAGGAAGGGTGCGGTTGATAAAACCGGCACCACACAGACTTTCTGGCCGGACCCGGAGATATTTGAGACGGTGGAGTTCAGTTTTGAGACTCTGCGCCAACGTTTCCAACAGATGGCTTTCCTAAACAAGGGATTGCGGATCACGCTGACTGATCAACGCGTCCTTGAGTCAGCGGTTTTGGATGAGATTACGGGGGAGACCATCCCCGCGGATGTGCCTGAAACCGTTGAGGCCACCGATGAACTGAAATACCGTTCCGTCTCTTACAAATATGACCGCGGCCTGCCGGATTACGTTGAGTACCTTGACACGACGAAGCGCGTGACGCCGTTGCACGACGACATCATCGACCTCGAATCCGAAAATGAAGCCGGCACCATGTCAATGGAGCTTGCGATGCGTTGGACCAGTTCGTACCAGGAGACGCTGTACACGTACGCGAACACCATCAACACCTCAGAGGGCGGCACGCATGAGGAAGGGTTCCGCACTGCGCTGACGACCATCGTCAACAAGTATGGGCGCGACAAGGGGCTTTTGAAGGACAAGGATGAGAACCTGTCCGGGGATGACGTGCGCGAAGGCCTAACAGCGGTGCTGTCCGTGAAGTTGACGGAACCGCAGTTTGAGGGGCAAACGAAGACGAAACTGGGCAACACGGAGGCGCGTACTTTCGTTCAAACTCAGACATACTCCCTGATGGGGGACTGGTTTGATGCCCATCCGGGTGAAGCGAAGGTAATCATCGGGAAGGCGCAGGCCGCCCAGCAGGCACGGATAGCGGCACGGAAGGCGCGGGAGGCGACGCGGCGCAAATCCGTGTTGGACGCCGTGGCTTTGCCGTCCAAACTTCACGACTGCTCCTCACGTGATCCGCGCGTTTCGGAATTGTTTATTGTCGAGGGCGACTCAGCCGGTGGTTCCGCCGTCCTGGGACGTAACCCCGACACCCAGGCAATTTTGCCGCTGCGCGGGAAGATCTTGAACGTTGAGAAGGCGCGCATGGACCGCGCGTTGAACTCCGACACCATCCAGGCGCTGATTGGTGCGCTGGGGACCGGGATTGGGGAGGAGTTTGATGCGGAGAAGCTGCGCTACTGGAAGATCATCATGATGGCGGATGCCGACGTCGATGGACAGCACATCGCAACGCTGCTGATGACGTTTTTCTTCCGATACATGAAGCCTTTGGTAGAAAAGGGGCATCTGTACCTGGCAACTCCGCCGCTTTACAGATTGAAGTGGACAAACGCTCCCCACCAGTACGTTTACTCCGATGTGGAGAGGGACATCCTGTTGGAAGAAGGCGTGGACAAGGGACGGCGCCTGCCGAAACAGGGCGGAATCCAGCGCTACAAAGGTCTGGGGGAAATGGACTACTCAGAGCTCTGGGAGACAACAATGGACCCGGATGCGCGGCTCCTAAAGAGAGTTGAGATTGGTGAGGCGGCAGCAGCTGATGAGATCTTTACTGTCCTAATGGGTGATGACGTAGAGTCGCGCCGCCAGTTCATTCAGCGCAACGCCGCTGACGTCCGATTCATCGACGCATAAGGCGTCAAGGAGCAAACCGGTGAGTGAAGATAACAACAAAGAACTGGACCCACAAGAGCAGGGTGAGTTTGAAGCTTCTGACATAGCGGATGCCGTTGCTGATGCGACCGTGGAGGCTGAAGAAGAGACTGCCGTCGCGGAGACAGTTGTGGATGAGGGCGAGGGCGGTCGGATAGACCCCGTCGACCTCGAAAGCGAAATGTCGCGCTCCTACCTGGACTACGCGATGTCCGTCATCGTGGGGCGTGCGCTTCCGGACGTGCGCGACGGTATGAAACCTGTGCACAGGCGCATCCTCTACACAATGTATGACGGTGGGTACCGGCCGAACGCTGGCTTCTACAAGTCCATGCGCGTTGTCGGCGACGTGATGAGCCACTTCCACCCGCATGGTGACGCGTCCGTGTATGACGCCCTCGCCCGAATGGTGCAACCTTGGTCCCTGCGCTACCCGCTGGTTTCAGGTCAGGGGAACTTCGGTTCACCAGGAAACTTGGGTCCTGCGGCGCCGCGCTACACGGAGTGCAAGATGGCGCCGCTCGCGATGGAGATGGTTGCCGGCATCGAAGAGTCCACGGTTGATTTTCAGGACAACTACGACGGACGTAACCAAGAGCCGGTGGTGTTGCCGGCGCGTTACCCGAACCTCTTGGTGAACGGTTCTGAGGGCATCGCGGTTGGCATGGCCACGCGCATTCCCCCTCACAATCTGACCGAAGTCATTTCTGGGGTTCAGTGGTACCTGGAGAATCCGGAGGCAACACGGGAGGAGCTTCTGGAGGCTCTTCTGAAGTTGATAAAGGGGCCGGACTTCCCGTCGGGCGCCACGATTCTTGGCCGGAAAGGCATCGAAGATGCATATCGGACCGGGCGTGGTTCCATTGTTCAGCGGGCCATCGTGGACGTTGAGGAGCTGCATGGCCGCACGTGCCTGGTCATAAAGGCGCTGCCGTACCAGGTGAACCCGGACACTTTGTCTGCGAAGATCGCGGAACTCACGCGTAACGGTGAGATCCAGGGTATTTCCGACATCCGCGATGAGACGTCGGGCCACAATGGTCAGCGCCTCATCGTGGTCCTGAAGCGTGATGCTATACCGACGGTTGTTTTGAACAACCTCTATAAGAGGACGTCGCTGCAGGAATCGTTCCCGGCCAACATGCTGGCGCTTGTGGATGGGGTGCCGCGCACTTTGTCCATTGACGGGTTTGTCCACTACTGGGTGAAGCACCAGATTGAAGTCATCGTCCGTCGGACCCAGTTCCGCCTTGCCAAGGCACGGGAACGGCTGCACATCTTGGAAGGCTACCTGCGCGCCCTCGACATGCTGGATGAGGTCATTGCGCTGATCCGCCGCTCTCCCACCGTGGATGAGGCGCGGCAGGGCCTGATGTCGCTGCTGAGAGTTGACCAGGTGCAGGCGGATGCGATTCTGTCGCTGCAGCTGCGCAGGCTTGCTGCGATGGAGCGCCAGAAGATTTTGGATGAGCACGCAGAGATCACCGCAAGGGTGAAGGAACTGCAGGCGATTCTGGATTCACCGGCGCGCCAGCGGGAGATCATCAGTGAAGAGTTGGCTGAAATTGGCGAACGTTTCGGTGATGAGCGCGTGACGCAGATCGTTCCCTACGGGCCGGAGATCTCCATTGAAGAGCTGGTCCCGCAAGAAGATGTTGTCGTCACGATCACCCGTGAGGGGTTCGCGAAGCGTACAAAGCTGGACCAGTATCGCGCTCAGAAACGCGGCGGGAAGGGTGTAAAGGGCACATCTTTGCGCTCCGATGATGAGATTGCGCAGTTCTTCGTCACGAACACCCATGACTGGCTGCTGTTCTTCACGAACATGGGTCAGGTGTATCGCGTGAAGGCGTATGAGCTGCCCGAAGGCGGGCGTGACGCCAAGGGTCAGCACGTCGCGAACCAGTTGGCTTTCCGTCCGGGAGAGACAATCGCGCAGGTCATGGCCATCACGTCGTACGAGGACGCAGAGAACCTGGTTCTTGCAACACGGCGTGGCTTGGTCAAAAAGACGCCTCTGGCTGCGTACAACTCTCCGCGTTCGGCGGGGGTCATTGCGATCAACCTTCGGGAGGACGAGGACGGAGTGGCTGATGAGTTGGTCTCGGCCCAGATTGCGAACTCCTATGACGACCTCGTTCTGATCACCCGGAAGGGTATGTCGCTAAGGTTCCATGCCAATGATGAAGCGTTGCGTCCTATGGGGCGGACGACGTCAGGTGTGATCGGGATCCGTTTGCGTGGGGAGGACGAACTTCTGGGAATGGAAGTGGTTCGACCCCAAGAAGACCTCATGGTCGTGACCGAAGGCGGGTTTGCGAAGCGCACCCCACTTTCGGAATATCGCGTGCAGGGTCGCGGTGGCTTGGGAATCAAGGTTGCGAACTTGCGGGAGGACCGCGGCGCCCTTGTTGGGGCACTGGTGACCAGCCCGGATGAGGAGCTGCTTGCAATCACAGAGAGTGGCAAGGTTATCCGTGTGTCGGTGGGTGACGTTCGGCCGACAGGGCGCAATACTGCGGGGGTCATTTTGGCCAGGCCGGATGACGAGGATCGCGTTATTGCTATCACAAGGAACACGGAGTCTCAGGTAGGCTCAGAAACGGAATCTGATCCGGAGGCTTCGGATGATGTTGAAGATCCGGTAGGCGAAGATTCGGAAGATGAGCAGGGCGAAGTGACCACGGAGGGAAGTGCCGATGTCTGAGGAAGTCCAGTACGACCAAGTGGTGGCTCAAGGCGGATATGTTGAAGAAGTCCAGTATTTGGATGAACCCCGAAGCGTTGAGCTAACCGTCGCGAAGATCGATGCGTGGTCAGTTCTGAAGACTTCCTTCTTGCTTTCCATTGTGCTGGCGGTTGCAACGGTTGTTGGCACAATCGTTGTCTGGTTCGTGCTGGATGGCATGAACGTTTTCGGCTCCATTGAAGACTTCTTGATTGAGTTGGGGGCGGAACGGTTCCTGACGCTGATGGATTATGTGCGCTTGCCCAGGGTGATTTCGTACTCAACAATCATCGGCGTTGGAAACATCATCATCTTCACTGCTTTGGCTACTCTTGTGGCCCTGTTGTACAACTTGATTGCGACCCTGGTGGGCGGAATTAAGGTCTCCTTGATGGATGAGTGATATTGCACTTATTCAAACTGGATTCTGGTTTGGTTTTACGGGCGGGATTCGGTAGTCTTTCTGTTTGTTGACGGGCCTATAGCTCAGTTGGTTAGAGCGCAGTCCTGATAAGACTGAGGTCGATGGTTCGAGTCCATCTAGGCCCACCATCAACATGACTGGAGGTTTGAGGATGAAGGTCCTTGGATCACTCCTAGCAATAGGGGTAGCGGCAGGGGCAGTTGTTCTTGCAGTTGGCATGGTTATGGATATGATGGAAAACGATCGCTTCTGGCATCGGGTCAAGCCCTAAAAGGGAACTGATCTGGGTCGAAGATGATTTTTCGGGACAGTCCAATCAGGATTGACCTGAAAGATCGCAGGGGCCATGGCGCAATTGGTAGCGCACCTGCTTTGCAAGCAGGGGGTTAGGGGTTCAAGTCCCCTTGGCTCCAC
>CAZTTD010000013.1:35132-40198 GCA_964616925.1 uncultured Actinomyces sp. | reverse complement strand
TCGGTGTAGTCCTTCGAGGTGTAAACACTGCCCGCATCCCCGTGATGGATCACTTTGAGTTCATCTGGCAGGTCAGGTCCTACCGGTAGGGGATGGCCTTCCTGGGTGCGGGTTTGGATGGCCATAAATAAGGCCTGATCAACCAGGTTCTGGTTGGCTCTGCTGCTGGTTGCCCAACCCAGAATTCGGGCTGCGAACAGATCTGAAATGAATGCCGTATACGAGAAGCCCGAGTTGGTGCGCACATAGGTGAAATCCACGGCCCACACCTGGTCAGGTGTTTCTACAGTGAACTGGCGATTAACCAGGTCACCGACCTTTTGGTCTCTGCCAGCCCGGGTGGTAACAGTCCCTTTACCGCGGCGTACCCCCTGGTATCCCAGCTCTTTCATGAGGCGTTCCACTGTGCATCGAGCAATGTCAGGGAACCCATGACTTTGCAGCCAAACCCACATTTTCCGTACCCCGTACAACGATTCCGGAGCTTTACAACCCCGCCCGTCTTCAGTGTGAAGAGCCCTAAGCCTGTCCTTAACCTGCTCATCTTGAACCTGCCTAGCCGAGTGGACTCGATCACGCGCCGCCCGATAGCCGCGAGCAGAGAACCTAATACCTGCCTGGGATAACGCCAAACAAGTCCGCTCAATGGGTATAGATTTTTGCTGCCGCATGTCCGTAATGAACTGGACAACAGCAGCTGTCTCTACCCCTGTTTTCGGGGGTCGAGCTCCCCAGCGAAGAAAACTGAGGCAGCCTTCAAAACCTCAATAACTTCTTCAGCTTCTCGCAGTTGACGACGTAATTCCCGCATCTCCAAACGCTCCTCAGTCGTCTGGCCCGCGGCTTGGCCCGCATCGACTTGGGCCTGGATAATCCACCGCCTCAACGACTCTTTACCAATCCCAAGCTTTGGGCCCAGGTCGGCTGCAACTTGATACGGCGTCGTGGAGCCATCCAACCGATCCATCGCCATCCGAACAGCACGCTCCCGCTGCTCCCGCGAATACTTCTTTGCCATAATCCGATCCTCTCACTCTCATAAGAAAACCGGCACCAAACCCGGGACGCTTCATCCTCGCGGTTCTCGGCCAGTGAGCCTAGCGTGCCTGCGTGTTTCACAGTTGACATCCTCTCCCGCCTGAAGGCGGGAGATTTCTACCTACCGTGTGGTTGGGTAGGGGGTTGGGTTTTGCTGGTCCTGCAAGGTCCGGGCGTCCTGGGGTCCTTGTCTGATCGGCCTCCACGTCAGGGTGTGCCCACCCTGTGTTTGGGTCAGGGCGCGCCAGGATATTCTTGGCGGAACTGGTCTCTATACTTGCCTCTATTCTCTGTCATAACATGGTATCTTGTGGCATAATGGCTATCACGGAAAAGCGGTAAGCCGCCTGCTCAAAGGTGGTTTCCGTTGGTATTGAAATGTCAGGATATGCCGCAGAATACAGCGGCTTGTTGTGGGTTCGAATCCCACTCGGGGTACGGAACTCTTCGTCACATTTGTGGCGAAGAGTGTTGTTTAAGAGGATTTGTTACATGCGTGTTTTCACGGTGCGGAGCCGCGGGTGAACTGGGTTGGTCCCAGTTCCGCGCCGTCACCGACGCCCCGCGCAACGCCGCCCTCGTCCTCGACCCCGAAGAGGCCGCGCATCGTGGGTCTGGACGGGATCCGCGCCCTCGCTGCGGGACTGGTCCTCTGCTACCATCTGATCCCCTCCTGGCGCGGAGCAGGTTTTGTTGGCGTGGACATGTTCTTTGTCCTCTCCGGCTTCCTGATCACTTCGCTCCTCTTGCGGGAGTTGGCGTTGCGGAAGTCGATTCGCATTGGTAACTTTTGGGTGCGCCGCATCAGGCGTCTGGTCCCGGCCGTCGTTTTTGCGACAGTGGGCACGGTCGCCCTAGCACGCCTTGTCGGCGGGGACGCCCTCGTCCAACTTCCGTGGCAAGTCGCGGGGTCACTCACAAGCACGTACAACTGGCTGCAGATATGGAATGCGGCGCCTTATTTTGGGCAACGCTCTCCGCTTCTGCTGACGAACGTGTGGTCCCTGTCGCTTGAGATGCAGTTCTACGTTGTTTGGCCCGTCCTCTTGGTCCTGATCGTCCTATTCATTCCGTCAAGGTTCGCGCCTTGGGCCGCCTTGGGGATGGCGGGACTGTCCGCCGGGTGGAACTGGTATCTGGTGCACGTGGCCGATGACGTGACGAGGGCGTATGTCGGCACTGACGCGCACGCATTCGGCCTAATGATCGGCGCGGCCATTGCTTTTTGGGTTCCGGGCGTGATGGTGGAGATGCCGCGGATGTTGCCGGAGACAACGCGAAAGGCGTTGGGTGTACTGACGTGGGTCGGCCTGGCCGGCGCGCTGGGAATTGGCGTCTTCGTTTATAACGGGCCGTGGATGTACCCGTGGGGCATGCTGGCTGCGTCCGCGCTCACGGGGCTGACTATTCGTGGGCTGCTCCCTGATGCGCTCTCAGCGCCCTCGCTCATCTTGGCGAAAGTCCTGTCGTCACGCCCCATGGTTTGGTTCGGGGAAAGGTCATACAGCGTTTACCTTTGGCACTGGCCACTTTGGGTCTTGGCCTTCTTCACCTTCAGGCGGGCAAGCCTCGCAGTTGGCTTCCTGGTCCTAGTCGTTTCATTGGTGATGGCAGAGATCTCCTATCGGTACGTTGAGACCCCCATAAGGATTCACGGCCTGAAGAAGTGGTTTGCAAACATGGGGCGACTACCGGTGAATGTCCGCCGCGTACTCATGGGGGGCGCGGTGGTGACGCTCTTTTTGTTCTTCCTCGCATTGTTCACGTCTCCGGCGCAGTCCTCCACTGAGAGACTGTTCGACAATGCCGCCCAGGTGAAGGAAGCGGAGGACATTGAGGTACCGCCTGCGCACATCGACTTCCCAGGTGTGTGGAACCCGGCCGCGCTAAAAGACTTCGTTTCGGGAGGCGCCGAAGAGGTGCTTCCAGAAGAGGCCCCGCCGGAGGAGCTCCCAGTAGCTGAGGCGCCGTCACCCGTGCCGGTGACGGGGGACCAGGTGACGATCATTGGCGACTCCGTGACGCTGGTGTCGGAGGCGCAGCTGTATGAGCGCTTGCCGGGCGTGTTCATCGACTCTGAGATTTCACGTCCGATGCTCAATCTCCCCAGTGTGGTTGACAGTGTGCGGGCTCAGGGAATGATGCGGGAGTACGTAGTGGTCTCCCTGGCTGTCAATGGTTTTGTGAGAGAGCAAGAAATAGAGGCCATGTTCGCTTCTATCGGCCCCGATCACAAGATTGTGCTGGTCACGGGGTACGGACCACAAAACGAGTATTGGATCTTCGACGCCAATGCCAAGATTTACGAGGTCGGTGAGCTCTACCCGGACCAAATACGGATAGCCGACTGGGCCCCTATTGGTGCTGCGAACCACGATCTGCTGGCAGGGGACCTGACGCATCCGGGCCCTGCGGCATCCGGCATGTATGCCGATGAGATCGTGCGCGCGTTGAATAGCTTCAACTAGGCGGGTCTGGGGGTCGGTGCGGATGGCGGCCGCCATGGCTCAAAATGCCGGTAAAGACACCAGCAGGTGTCCATTCCGCAGCACTGTGGCGGGGTTCAGAGGCTAGATCGCCGTTATTGCTGAAAATCGCCGCTGTCGGCAGCCAGCTATTTGTTTGGTTCGTTGATCGGGTAACGCTGGTGTGTGGGTCGCGCAGTGCGGGCACGTTGATCGGGTATCTGTCGCGCAGTTTGAATGATGCCCCCTTTTTTTCGGGGTGGAGGCTGGCACAGGTACGGAAAAACCCCTCGAAACTACATAGCGGGGCCGAAACTACATAGCGGGCAAAGATTACACCGTTTTTATTGCCTTTTTGCTTCCCTCTATGTATCTTCGGCCCCCGTATGTAGTTTCGAGAGAGGTTCAAAGCCGTGCAAGAGAACGATCCGTTCAATGCACGTGAATTTCCAGGAACTTGGGCGCCTGGTGCTCATCAAAGGCGCAACAACCCCTTGAGCCGCGCACCACGACACACCGAATGCACTCCGAACGCACTCCCCACCCATGCACTGTGCATGCACATTGTTCGGTTGGATCGCCTGTTCGTAGCTACCCCAAATCCCTGATTCTGGCTTTCTCCTGGGTGGTTGACAGATTTCCTGTCTGTTGAGAGCGGACCTGCCTCAACTCTCGATAACCCGCACATGGGTGCGCTGGAGAATCTGGGATGGGAGCGCTCAGGAATTGAACCGATGACCCGCACACAGGCGGTGCGCCCGCACACGCATACGGCAGCCAGCATCGGACGGGGTATTCCAGCAACCGAACCGCGATACATGACCGATGACTACACGAACCACAGCCCCTCTTATGAAGAGGTCGCAAACGGCGGATGCGGGTCATTGATCTTGTCGGAGTCGGGTTCGTCAAGACAGTGGCCATTGACGGTTTCCGACTTCTTTTCTTGTTTTCATTCCCTTGGTCGTGCATACGTGGCTTCAACGCACTGTGGGTCGATTGAACACAGGTTGTGTTCGTTCAACACACCTTGTGTGCATGCACATCGTGCGTTGGACTCACACATCGTGTGTTGGACCCACCGGAGCCCGTGGCTGATTCGTCTTGTGTTGGCTTCACAGAGAAGGAGACGTCGAACCGCAGCATGGACACGGTGTGGAAATAGCGGCTATGTCAGTTAATAACTGACGTGCTGGGCCTAAACAACGGACAGGAACACCAACTGAAGACAGGAACACCAGCGGAGTACACAAACACCAACCGAAGCCAGGAACCCCAGCGGAAGACACAAGTACCAAAAGGAGACAGGGACAGCAGGAGCCGTCTGGCTGCAACAACCAGGAAGTCCACACGGGTGGGAAGTCTCTCCGCGACGCTGAGTTTCAATCTGCCAACCGTGCGTGACGCACCGACTACGGCCCAGTCCAGAAGCACCCACAACAATGGACTTCGCGACGGCATAAGAGACGGCATAAGAGACGGCACAAGAAAGGGGACCCACCGTTTCTGTGAATCAGCAGGTCCCCAACTTGAGTCAGCCCGGGAAGGGGTTTCTCTTAGGCA
>CAZTTD010000013.1:0-35032 GCA_964616925.1 uncultured Actinomyces sp. | reverse complement strand
GTGAATCAGCAGGTCCCCAACTTGAGTCAGCCCGGGAAGGGGTTTCTCTTAGGCACTAGCTCTTGGAAGCAGGGGCCTTGTTCTTGCGGGAGACGGCCCGCAGTAACGGCGTGTCCATACGAGATACATGGTCCGTTATGCGTGCAACGTCCGCGGGATCCGACTTGCTGCGTCGGGCCCAAACGACGAATCCTAGGGCAACCATCGCAACACCAATGACGACCTGCCACCACTCACCCAGGGACGGGATCTGCAGGGATGCTGCCGCTACCGCGAGGATCGGGATAAGCGCGCCACCAGGCAGCTTCATGCCCGGTGTATTCCACTTCTTGAACCCCATCTTCGCAGCCGTCACGTCCACAATCACCAAAGCGATGATCCCGGAGACGTTGGTGAAGACCACGATCATCTTCATTCCGCCGCTGCCAGAGAAGTGTGCCGCCACCATCAGGATCAGAATGAGCGCCCCGGAAAGCGTAACCGCGGAAATCGGGTTGCCCTTCTTAGAGAGCTTTCCAAGCCCAGAGGGGATGTCCTTATTCTGAGCCATCCGCACCAGAAGGTCTGAGGACCCCAACAGGTTCGCATTCGCGCCCGAAAGCGTGGAAACCAGAGCAGCGATGCCTACAAGCACGGCGCCCCAGTGCCCCATCAGTTTCTCAGCCGCTAACGTGAGCCCGTGATTCTCAAAGCCGGAAGACCCGGAGGTTCCAGAAATGACCAGTGCGACTGCAACGCCGATGTAGATAACCGCAACGATCGCCAGTGACAGGACGATGGCCAACGGCACCTTCTTCTGGGCATCTTGCACGGAGCCAGACATATTGGTGATGACGTTGAACCCTGAATATGCGGTGAATAGGATCGCTGTGGCGGCCAGAACTGAACCCATTCCATGGGGTGTCCAGTGGTCAAAGAATGAAGGCTTGAACGCCTTCAAACCGAAGACGATAAGAATCATGAGGACGGTCAACTTGAATCCGACCATCACGGTCTCTGCTTTTCCGACAAGTCCGGCAGGTCCGTAGTTCAGAAGGATCAGTGCCACTGCTGCTATAAGGGCAGCGACTACGGCGTGAGTCTTTGGGACAAACACTAAGAAGTAGCTACCGAAAGACATTAGGACGTAGGCGACGCCGGTGATTCCCATGATGTAGAAGGCCCACATGGTGATGAAGCGCCAGGTGGGGGACAAGACGGTGCCGATTGGCGCATAGCCCGTCTCTCCCGGCTTAGCCCGGGAAGCAACCGCGGCGAAGCTCAGCGCGGAAAGGGTCATGACTATGCCGGCGAAAATGTACGCCAGAATCGCGCCTGCGCCGGCATCTTTCACGACCATGCCTGAGAGTGCGAAGACGCCACCGCCGACCATGGTTCCGACCGCGAATGCGATCAGGGAGATCATGCCGATTGAGTGGCTACCGCCGCCTTTTCCCGTGGCGTTCGTGGCACCTCCGCCTTGGGTTGGGGAAGGTTTGGACGAGGGCGCATTAGGAGTTTTGGACTGCATTTATGTTCCTCCGAAGATGTTGTAGCAAGGTGGCGACCACGGCATCCGCGTGATCGCCACGCGGGCAAATCAGGCTGTGGTGCTTTCAGCTGGCTCGGAGAACGCGAACAGTTTGTCCTCCACTAGCGCATCGAACTGGTTACCGACGCGGTCCGCCATATTGGCCAAGTTAAGGTTCTTCACGGGTGCGCCGACAGAAAAGTCAAGGTCCTTCAGGTCAAGCCACACCATGTACGGGGTGTAAGAGGACTCAAAGATGTAGCGGAGGTTGCTGTGGTCGCTGGATGCGCGCCAGATTGTCGGCGCGATCATCGGCTCATTCGCGGAAGCGGCACCGAAAGGCTGGGCAGCATCGCGCAGAACTGAGAGAATTTCCGCCATGGCCATTTCTGGCGAGGATGGCTTCGTCAAGTGCTTCCGGTAGTACGTGGCACGCACGAATCGATCTTCGGATGAAGTGGTGCCCGGAAGCGTGTCTGCGCCACCAAGACCCTCATACTTACCCAGATTTGCCAACTGTTCCGCAAATGTCGGCTTGTTGGTGAGGGTCGTGTACTGGGCCCCGTGGTGGATGACGATCTTGCCGTCCAAGGACTCAATGACTGCAACGTCACCGGTCGCATCAGAAATCTGCAGGTGAACAACCGCTTCGCGGCCCGCCACGCTTGCGGCTATCACCTGGTAGGCATTCTTTTTGTAGTCCGCAACAGCATCGGCAACCGTTGCAAAGTTGTCCAGGTAGTACTGGGCCCAAAGACTCACTGACAGGCCAAGGCGCGTCGCGTCCCGCTCCCCGTATTCACTGGGGGTCAGCCACAGCATGTGTGCGGCAAGACCTTTTTCGTTTAGGCCATCAGCCGTACCAATGTCGTAAACGGAGGTGATCACGCTACCGTACTTCGACGTCCACTTGAGTGGATTCGGATCTCCGGGCCCCGCACCGTCCACAACACGCCCCGCGGGAACAACCCAGAGCTTAGATTCCATCGGCTCAAACCAGTCCATGTTTCTGGACGAGACCACAGCCTGTCCATTATCCGCCCACACAACTACCGTGCACATTGGCTAACCACGTCTCTCCTCTGATGTTTGCGAAAAATGAGCACGCAGAGTCTTCATGGACCAGCCGTCGGAGCACCTGATCACGTGGACTGGAAGTACTGCGAGGACACGGCGCGATCACAACCGTCTCACCCTATCCCGGTTTGTTCGCCCTCGCCGTTCCAGAAGGGTGACAGTGCCGGTTTGCCCACATATGCATCTATGCGTAGTTTCTGAGCGCTTTCTGGCTTATGCCACGCCGGACTACTCGGTCAAGGTAGGCTGACCTCAGCCGAGAAAGAGGAAAGATCCATGACGAACCCTGAATCGACCGCGAAGAGAGTGCTGGTCGCCGAAGATGAAACGCTGATCCGGATGGACATCGTGGAGACTTTGGTTGCAGCGGGCTTCGATGTCGTTGGTGAGGCTGCTGATGGTCAAGAAGCCATTGACCTTGCGCTTGAGCTTGAACCAGATCTCTGTGTGCTGGACGTGAAGATGCCAAAGGTTGAGGGCATCACGGCTGCAGAGGAGATCCTGAAGGAGCTGTCCTGCGCGATCGTCATGCTCACGGCGTTTTCTCAGAAGGAACTGGTGCAGCGCGCGGCTGAGGTCGGGGCAATGGCCTATGTCACCAAGCCATTTGGTCCGAATGATCTGATTCCGGCAGTTGAGATTGCGCTGTCGCGGCAGGCCCAGATTGAGGCGCTCGAAGCAGACGTCGCGGATCTAACCGAACGTTTTGAGACCCGCAAGCGCGTGGACCGTGCCAAGGCGCTATTGATCGCCAAGATGGACATGACGGAACCGGAGGCGTTCCGGTGGATCCAGAAGACGTCCATGGACCGGCGCTTGTCTATGCGTGAGGTCGCGGACGCAGTGATTGACCAGGTGGCGGGCTAGGGCGTTATTAGTGCGTTGGTGACAAGGGCCGTAGCAATCAGTTGGCCCGCGTCGCCATGCACCGCCACGCTGTGCACCGTCCGTCTCCTTCCCAACTGGACGGCGGTCGCTGTCGCCGTGACGACACCGGAGCGTCCGGGGCGCAGGTGCGCGATGGAGAGCTCCGTACCCACGGCAACCATGTGAAGATCTTTGGCGTGTGCGTTGGCGGCGGCGGAAGCCGCGTTTTCACATAGAGCGGCGGTCGCGCCTCCGTGCAGAACGCCCGCGACCTGGGTGTTGCCTTGAACGGGCATTGTGAATTCCGCCCTCGACGGCGACACCAAAATGGCTACTATCCCCAGTTTTTGGGCGAGGGCGTTGCTGACGCCCACCACTTCACCACCGGCCATTCCACCATCCGCCACCTCATCACACGCCACCGGGCCACCCTCCGCCACAGAAGCCCCCACTTTGCCGCTAACTACCGGGCCGCTTGCCGCCCCACAGACGTGGCTTTCTTGCGCATCCGCGGATGCGCGTTCGGAGTCATTCATGGCTTCCTCTCACGGTTGACGCGTGGAACTAACCCTAATGGGCATCTAGGCTGGGGGTGTGAGTAACAAACTGCTGATAATCGACGGTCATTCAATGGCGTTCCGCGCGTTCTACGCGTTGCCCGCCGATTCTTTCGTAGTGGCCGGCGGGCAACATACGAATGCTGTTTATGGGTTCTTGTCTATGCTCGTGAAACTCTTGGACACGGAAAAGCCAACCCACTTAGCGGTTGCTTTTGACGAATCGCGTGAGTCCTTCCGTACGGAGCTGTACCCGGAATACAAAGGAACGCGCGACAGTGCCCCTGAAGAGTTTGAGGGCCAAGTTGACCTGATCAAGGCCGTCCTCGAAAAAATGGCGGTCCGCACCCTGACGGTGCCCGACTTTGAGGCCGACGACGTACTGGCCACCTTATCCGTGGAGGGGCGAAACGACGGTTTCAAAGTCCTGGTCGCGTCAGGTGACCGCGACACCTTCCAACTGGTCAATGATGACGTCACTGTCCTCTATCCGGGTCGTTCCGCCTCTGATCTGAACTACATGACGCCCGAAGCCGTGGAGGCGAAGTACGGGGTTACGCCCGCTGCGTACCCGGAACTGGCCGCGATCGTTGGGGAAACCTCAGACAACCTGCCCGGTGTCCCGGGCGTTGGGCCGAAAACCGCCGCGCAGTGGCTAAACAAGTATGGCGGCCTGCAGAACCTGGTTGAGAACGCGGCGAAGATTGGTGGCAAACGTGGAGAGGCCTTCCGTGAGCACCTTGGCGACGTGGAGCGTAATAGGCGGCTGAACGCCCTCGTAACGGACATGGATCTGGATGTTACTCCCGCGGAATGCATCGTTGGACAACCGGATCAGGACGGGCTCGCCTCCCTTTTCGACACCCTTGAGTTCGGCAGCATGCGCGGGCGCGTATCAAAGGCGATGGCGCCCCTTTGGAATGGTGCGGAAGCGGAAGAGGCGACGGGCGAGGGCGAGGCGGCGCGGCAGAACGACGACAAAGCCCCACTGGAAGTCGTTGTGATGACGCAAGAGTCTGATTTGGGGGAGCTCCTTGACGCCCTCGTGGGGCAGGACGTGGCGATCTGGGCGGAAGGTAGGTTGGCGCCGACCTCGCCACGGATAGACTCCATTGCCCTGGCGACCGCGGATTTGGCGTTGGTGTTTGACACCGCGAATCTGTCCGTGGACCAGGATGCGCTTCTTGGACGTTTCCTAGGGGAGCACACCCGGTTTGTTGTTCACGGCGGCAAAGCATTGGCGCACGGGCTGGCGGCGCAGGGCTGGCCGGTTGTTCAGCCAGTTTTTGATACGGAACTGGCCGCGTACCTGTGCAACCCCAGCCAACGCAACTACACGTTGGAACAGAACACGAAGCTCTACCTTGGAATAGATCCGTCAGCGGCAGATGACGGCGCAATCTTCAGTGTGGAGATGGCGCAGGGACTTGGGGACGACGGCACGGGTGCCACGCCGGCCCAATCCGCCGTTGCGGAGAAGGCGGGGATGGTGCTGGCACTGTATGAACCGTTGACGGCGGTCCTGCGCAAGCGCCTGTCACTCAGTCTGTTGAAGGACCTGGAAATCCCGGTATCACGCATCCTTTTCGACATGGAGAGCGCGGGGATTGCTGTTGACGCCCAAGTTTTGGATGACCTGCGCAAAGAGTATGGTGCGCAGGCTGACAGAGCTGCTACGGACGCGTATGACGCGATTGGGCACACGGTCAACCTTGGAAGCCCCAAGCAGCTTCAAGGTGTTTTGTTTGAAGAGCTGGGGATGCCGAAGACGCGTAAGACCCGCACCGGTTACACAACGGATGCCGAAGCGCTTGCGGACTTGTTTGAGAAGACCGGTCACCCGTTCTTAGAAGCGCTGCTGCGTCACCGTGACAGGGTGAAGCTGGTGCAGATCATAGATGGTTTGGTCAGTGAGATTCAGCCGGATGGTCGCATCCACTCCACGTTTAGCCAGATAGCCTCGGCCACCGGCCGCCTAGCATCTTCTGACCCGAACCTGCAGAACATCCCGGCGCGCACGGAGTCTGGTTTGCGGATCCGCGAGGCTTTTGTTGCGGGGCCGGAGTACGAAGAGCTAATGAGTGTCGACTACTCCCAGATCGAAATGCGGATCATGGCCCACCTTTCGAGGGACGCTGATTTGATTGCCGCTTTCAATTCCGGTGAGGACCTGCACCGCACCATGGCCTCTTGGGTTTTTGGTGTGCCGATGTCAGAGGTGACCCCTGAGTTGCGCAATCGCATCAAGGCCACCTCATACGGGTTGGCCTACGGTCTGTCTCCGTTTGGTTTGTCGAAGCAACTGGGTGTTTCAGTTGAAGAGGCGCGGGCGCTCCACAGTGACTATTTCGCGCGGTTCGGCCGGATTGGCCAGTATTTGCGGGAAACCGTGGAGGAGGCGCGCCACGACGGATACACGACGACCATGTTTGGGCGTAGAAGGTATTTCCCAGAGTTGTCGTCCTCGGTTCGTAGGGTTCGCGACATGGCGGAGCGTGCGGCGTTGAACGCGCCCATCCAGGGCAGTGCCGCAGACATTTTCAAGGTCGCGATGATGCGGGTGGAGGAGAAGCTGCTCTCCGGTGATTTTGAGTCAAGAATGGTCCTACAGGTCCACGATGAGTTGGTTTTGGAGATTGCTAAGGGCGAGGGCGAGGCGGTGCGTGCGTTGGTGACCGAAGCCATGGGCGCCTCCGTCCAGATGTCCGTCCCGCTTGACGTGGCGGTTGGGGAGGGAAAGACTTGGCGGGCGGCCGCACATTAATGAGGCTAACCGCCCGGGAGGGGCTTTTTAGGTCGATCGTGTAACAAGAATCACAGTGTGATTGGACATTTGTGAGCGAACCGTTACCAAGAGGCTTGCGTTCGGTTGAAAGGGCGCTGATAAACTGTTGTGCGGCCATGTGTAGTGTTGCACTTCGGGTTAACGTCTAAGTGCGTCCACACATGGCAGTGTTCTGTCCGCAATCACCGAAACTGAGTAAACAACTTCATGACCAATCCTTCTACTCCCGCCGCAGCCGGCACTCCCATCGTCGCAGTAAATGACATTGGGTCCAAAGAGGAGCTTCTCGCCGCAATTGACGAGACGATCAAATACTTCGACGATGGCGACATTGTCGAAGGCACCGTAGTCAAAGTTGACCGGGACGAAGTCCTGCTTGACATCGGCTATAAGACCGAGGGTGTCATCTTGGCGCGCGAACTGTCCATCAAGCACGATGTCGACCCGGATGAGGTCGTTTCCGTTGGTGAACAGATTGAAGCGCTGGTCCTTCAGAAAGAGGACAAAGAGGGACGCCTGCTTCTTTCAAAGAAACGTGCACAGTATGAGCGCGCGTGGGGCGAAATCGAAAAGGTCAAGGAGGCAGATGGTGTTGTCTCCGGTACCGTTATCGAGGTCGTCAAGGGCGGACTGATCGTAGACATCGGACTGCGTGGCTTCCTGCCTGCATCCCTTGTTGAGATGCGCCGCGTCCGTGAGCTTGGACCTTACATTGGTCGTGAGCTTGATGCGAAGATCATTGAGCTGGACAAGAACCGCAACAACGTTGTCTTGTCTCGCCGTGCATGGCTTGAGCAGAGCCAGTCTGAGGTTCGCTCCAACTTCCTGAACACCCTCCAGAAGGGCCAGGTACGCCGCGGCGTCATTTCCTCGATCGTCAACTTTGGTGCATTCGTGGATCTTGGCGGCGTAGACGGACTGGTTCACGTTTCTGAGCTTTCCTGGAAGCACATTGACCACCCGTCAGAGGTTGTTGAGGTTGGCCAGCCCGTAGAGGTTGAGGTCCTGGATGTTGACATGGACCGTGAGCGCGTCTCACTGTCCCTGAAGGCGACCCAGGAAGATCCGTGGCAGGCATTCGCACGTCAGCACGCCATTGGACAGGTTGTCCCGGGTGTTGTTACCAAGCTGGTTCCGTTTGGCGCGTTCGTTCGGGTCGAGGACGGGATTGAGGGCTTGGTACACATCTCAGAGTTGGCGCAGCGTCACGTTGAGATGCCGGAACAGGTCGTCAAGGTTGGCTCTGACGCATTCGTCAAGGTCATCGACATCGATCTTGAGCGTCGCCGTATCTCCCTGTCCCTGAAGCAGGCAAATGAGGGCATGGATCCGGACTCTGAAGAGTTTGATCCGTCGCTGTACGGCATGGCCGCCGAATACGATGAGAACGGTAACTACAAGTACCCCGAAGGCTTCGATCCTGAGACACAGGAGTGGATGGAAGGCTTTGAGGCACAGCGTGAGGCTTGGGAAGCACAGTACGCTGAGGCACAGGCGCGCTGGGAAGCACACCGTGCACAGGTCGCAGCTTCAGCCCTTGAGGAGGCGGAGCAGGAAGTAGAGTCTGCTGCTGTTGCCGCTCCGGTTGCTGAGGATCTGGGTGGAACGCTCGCTTCTGATGAGGCGTTGGCGGCTCTGCGCGACAAGCTCACCAGCACTAACTAGTCCTGCGTCGGCATTTGCCGGCGGTTGACATAGAGGAATGGGCATCACCGGTTGGTGGTGCCCATTCTTGTTCCAGTGAGTTGGCAACCAAGAAGGGGAGGCTGGGGCAATGGTTCAAGTTGGGGACAGGATTTCCTCAGGGATGTGTGTTGCGGAAGTGCTGCGGAAGTGGACCACTCCTGCAGGCCGGCCACTATACGTTGGCCTGTCGGGAGGAATGGGGGCCGGCAAGTCCACGTTTGCAAGTGTTTGGGCGAACTTGGGAGCCCAGGTGATTGTTGCTGATGACCTGGCTCGTGAAGTCGTGGCGCCCGGCAGTGCTGGGCTGGCCGAAATAGTGGAGGCTTTCGGACCGACTGTGGTTGACGACAACGGACATCTTAATCGTCCGGAGCTTGGGAGGCTGGCGTTCTCTTCTGCGGAAAAGAAGGAGCTTTTGGAGAGCATCACGCATCCAAGAATCGCTGCTTTAGCCCTGATCTACCGCGATGAAGCGGGAGCAGAAGACATCGTTGTTTATGACGTTCCGCTACTGGTTGAAAACCAAATGGAACACGACTTCGATTGTGTCGTTATGCTGGATGCTCCGGTTGACCTGCGGGTTCATCGACTATCTGGAAGAGGAGTATCGGAGCAGGTGGCAAGGGCGCGCATCGAAACCCAAGCGACCACGGAGCAAAGACTGCCCGTTTCTAACATTTGGGTTGAGAACGTCGGGAGCGCGTCCGATATGTCGGATGTAGCGTCTAGAGTGTTTGGTAGATGGCTTAAGGAGAAAAAATGAAACGTATGAGATTTGGTGTCTTCGGCGCTGGACTTGCGACGGTTGCGCTTTTGGCCGGGGCCTGTGGCTCTGCTCCGTCAGACTCTGGTGGTGACGACGCGAAGCAGTCGGACACGGACAGTGGCGGGGCAGCGGCTAACGGAGACTTCAAGGCGTGCATGGTGGCCGCACTTGGAGGCCTTGATGATAAGTCGTTCAACCAGTCTGGTTATGAGGGGTTGAAGAGGGCGGAGAAGGAGCTGGGTGTTGAAATCGCAGTCTCCGAAACGTTCTCTCAGGCTGATTACGTGCCTCAGATCAACAACATGGTCACTGAAGGCTGCGACTTGGTTATCGGCGTGTCATGGGAAGCCAGCGAAGCTATCCATGAGGCAGCGCAGGCAAATCCTGACACCCTGTTCGCCCTCGTTGATGATGCTGTAGACGTGGAGGTCGCCAACGCAAAGGGTCTGGTCTTCAACACCGCAGAAGCAACGTACCTTGCAGGCTATGCGGCTGCCGCTTTCACGGAGACGGGTAAAGTCGGGACGTTCCTAGGTGGGAAGATGCCACCGACAATGCTCTTCGCGGATGGGTTCGCGGATGGTATTGACCGCTACAACGAAGACAATGATGCCGACGTGGTCCTTCTTGGCTGGGACAAGGCCACTCAGGACGGAATGGCAACGGGAGATTTTGAAGACGTAGCGAAGGGTAAGCAGTTCTCTTTGCAGCTCATTGAGCAGGGTGCGGACATTATCCTCCCCGTTGCCGGTGCAGTATCGACGGGAACCCTAGCCGCGGCGCGGGAGAACCCTGGCACCTCAGTTATTTGGGTGGACGTTGATGGCTACGACTCTGAGCCGGAGTACAAGGAATTGATGTTGACCTCCGCACTCAAGGAAATCGGTAACGCCGTCTTCGACACTGTTGCAGAAGCAGCGGATGGTAGCTGGACCGGCACCGACTACATTGGAACGCTGGAGAACAACGGCGTCGGAATCGCACCTTGGCATGATTTCGCGGATCGCGTCCCAGAGGGGCTTGACCAGAAGCTGGAAGAGCTAAGGGCAATGATCATCTCCGGAGAAATCGTGGTGGAATCTCCAAGTGCCCCGTAGAGGTTCAAGTTTCCCCTATGAGGGCGGTGCGAATAGGCAGCTAATCCTGCCTCAACAGGCTCCATTTGAGGTTGTTTCGGAGTATTCGCCCTCAGGGGACCAACCACACGCGATCAAGGAGATAGCGCGTCGTATTAGCGACGGAGAGCAGGACATAGTCTTGTTGGGTGCCACGGGCACCGGTAAGTCGGCCACAACCGCGTGGCTGATAGAACAGGTGCAGCGCCCAGCGCTGGTCATGGCACCCAACAAGACGCTTGCTGCGCAGCTCACCACGGAGTTCAAGTCTTTACTTCCGAACAATGCGGTGGAGTACTTCGTTTCGTATTACGACTACTACCAGCCTGAGGCGTACGTGCCGCAGACGGACACCTTCATTGAGAAGGACTCATCCATCAACGATGAGGTTGAACGTCTGCGGCACTCAGCAACAAACTCACTTTTGACCCGACGTGACACGGTAGTCGTCTCTTCGGTGTCCTGCATTTATGGTTTGGGCACGCCGGAAGAGTACGTCAAACGCATGATGCGACTTGAAGTAGGCGATATCGTCTCCCGTGAAGACCTGCTGCGTGAGTTTGTGCAGATGCAGTATGCACGCAACGATATGGCGTTCACCCGCGGGACCTTCCGCGTGAGGGGCGATACCATCGAGATCATCCCGGTCTATGAAGAACTTGCGATCCGCATAGAGCTCTTCGGAGACGAAATTGACGGACTTGCAGTTCTGCATCCTTTGACGGGAGACGTGATCAGGGAAGTGGACTCCATTCACGTTTTTCCCGCCAGCCACTATGTTGCCGGTGAAGCGCGCATGAACGCGGCGATCAAGAGCATCGAAGAAGAGATGGAAGATCGCGTCGCCTGGTTTGAAAAGCGCGGGAAATTACTGGAAGCCCAACGGCTTAGAATGCGCACCACGTACGACCTCGAAATGATGAGGGAGATAGGGACGTGCGCGGGTATTGAGAACTATTCTCGCCACATTGATGGGCGGCCTGCCGGATCAGCTCCGCATACGCTTTTGGACTTCTTTCCGGAGGATTTCGTACTCATAATCGACGAATCCCACGTCACTGTTCCACAGATTGGTGCGATGTACGTTGGTGACGTGGCGCGTAAACGCACCTTGGTGGACCACGGGTTCCGTTTACCTTCCGCCATTGACAACAGGCCGTTGAAGTGGGAGGAGTTCCAAGAGCGGATTGGGCAGACGGTGTACCTCTCCGCGACGCCAGGCCCGTATGAATCTGAGAGAGATCCAGAACCGGTTGAACAGATCATTCGCCCTACGGGCCTAGTGGACCCGAAGGTGATCGTAAAGTCGACCCAGGGACAAATCGATGACCTTCTTGAAGAGATCCGCACGCGCGTAGAACGGGATGAGAGGGTGCTGGTCACGACTCTCACGAAGAAGATGGCTGAAGACCTCACGGTCTATCTGGCTGAACGCGGTGTGAGGGTGGAGTACTTGCACTCGGACGTAGACACGTTGCGCCGCGTCGAACTGTTGCGTGAGTTGCGGCAAGGAAAGTTTGACGTCCTCGTCGGAATTAACCTGTTGAGGGAAGGTCTTGACCTTCCTGAGGTGTCGCTGGTTTCTATTCTTGACGCGGATAAAGAGGGCTTCCTTCGATCAACGCGTTCCCTTATCCAGACCATTGGGCGTGCAGCGCGTAACGTGTCCGGCGAAGTCCACATGTATGCGGACACCATCACGGACTCCATGCAGGCTGCGCTTGATGAAACGGATCGCCGGCGCGCGAAACAGATCGCTTATAACGAGGAACATGGCATCGATCCCGCACCGATCCGTAAGAAGATTGCGGACGTAACCGACATGCTGGCCAGAGAGGATGTTGAGACTGAACAGCTGCTTTCGGGAGGGTACCGCAAGTCACCGGTCGGAGCTACCTCCCATGGGCTGGGGCCGGGTTCTGCGTCGCGTGCTCGCGGGGGCTTGCCTCAGGCGGAATCGGATTTGGCTGACCTGATTGAAGAGCTCACGGAGCAGATGAAGGGCTCAGCAGCAGAACTGAACTTTGAGTTAGCTGCCAGATTGAGGGATGAGATCTCAGATCTGCGCTCGGAGCTACGTGCCATGCGTGCCGCGGGGTAGGTGCTGACTTTGCTACGTGCTACGGGTGGCGCGGGATAGGTGCTGACTTTGCCGCTTTGGGGCGTGCGCTAGGTCGGACTGAGGACCGTCGAGAGTACATCAGGGGGCCAAGGGTACATACGGGGTAAAAATTACAGTGTTTTCGTAGCACAGTGTTTTTGTTGCTCTTTCGCTACCCCGCATGTACCTTCGGCCCCGCAATGTAGCCTCGGCAAAGTTACTAGGCTCACCGGGAAGCGGGCTTCTCGAAAAGGGCTTCGCGTGCCATCTTGGCCATTTCAGTGGCCGGTATCCGTTTCTTGAGGGGCGATATCGCCAAGTTGGCTCTGGATGGGTCGAGATGGCACGGCGCGGATCAAGTTGGCTCTAGAGGGGCCAAGATGGCACGGCGCGGATCAAGTTGGCTCTAGAGGGGCCAAGATGGCATAGCCATCTTGGGGGTTGGCATGCCATCTTGACTACCTCTGTGGTTCACAGTGTGCTGCAGGCTGCGCACAAGGCATGGCTCACCCCCAAGGTGACAAGAAGACGTTTATAGGTGCTCTAACGGCCGTTCCCGCCCTGCCACGTGACTGGACAGTACGGGTCGGGATGGGAAGTGGCCCGCGGGCGGGAAGCGATAGGGCCCAGCGGTCCGCGGGAGAGAGGCGATAGGACCCAGTGGCCCGCAGGAGAGACGCGGCCGGGCCGTCTCACCCAGCCAGACCGGCCGTCCGGTCCGATGCGCTTTAGTAGTAGTAGCCGTGGTGCCAGAAGTTGCGCAAGAACCGATCCGCGAATGCGTTCACGTTGTAGCGGAAGATGCGCGCTGAATTGCGGTAATCCGCGCTGAGGCCTGCTGCTGAGTCCATAATCAGCAACTCATTCGTCTTCGTGTCAAACCCGTACACAACCACATAATGCCCGATTACACGGTTGGTGGGGTGGGCGTTATAGCGGTAGCCACCCATTACCTCACCGGTGCCAAGCAGGACGGGGCGCTTGGTTGAGGTAAAGCTGTTCAACACCGCGGCACGCAACTGAGGTCCGCTCGGGTTGCGGTGGGCCCTGTAAACATTCGATCCCAAGAACGCGTTCAGCCCCTTGATCAGGTCGTTTGTTTCGCCCTGTGTGTAGCCAAGGGCGTCGGTCCTCATGAATGCCGGTCCGGCAAGCAGCTTCTGAGAAAGCGGGTAGCCGGAGGCGCTTACGGTCCTGCGCATTCCCTTCAACGCCATCTTTCCTGACGCGGGTCCACAGTAGTAACCGGTCTCCTGCATCTCCCAAGTCATGTGCTGGAAGGTGTAGACGCCGTTGTCGAACAAGACCAGTTCGCTACATGAGTTCTTGGTCGCTCCGTCACTCACCGCGGAGGAACCGCCCAAGATGATAGTGGTTGTCTGTGACCCAACGACTGGCTTCAATGCATCGGGGCGGCACCTTTCATTGGTGAGTAGCAGTGGGGCGTCGTGCGCGCGGCTAACTGCCACGCCGGTGAGGGCATCCGGAAACGCGTTTCCACGTGCATAGACAATCGTTGGGGAAGCGGTTCCCCAGAAGTTCTGGGCCACCTTTGCACTGGTTGCAAACCGGTCTTTCCCTGAAAGGACCGTGGGGGACTGGCCTGCTGCAGAGGACAGAGCACTGCGCGCCGCGGCGCCCCACGTCCCACCAATGACATAGAGCGCTGAGGGCTCCAGCTTCTCCAACGCCTGGGCGGCTGCAGGGTGCACGCTCCCCATTCGCGTCAGAACAACCGGACCGCCGGACTTGCCCGCAGGGGCAGCCGCAACTGTCGCGTCCGGAAAGTTCTGTCCCGTAGTTACGAAAGCAGGAGCACCCTGGGGGAAGAGCTCTGCGATCGCCGCAGACGTCTCATACCTGTCGGAACCCGCAACACGCTGAACTTCCGCGATCTGCGCCAGTCGAGCCTCCGTCGCAGCCGACACAGCCCCGGTTCCTCCCGCAATCACAATGAGAGACGGACCCAACTGTTGGATTTCATTCACGACGTTCGTTGGCACACCAGTTCTTGGCACCAGCAACAGAGGTGAGCCCGTGTAAGAAGCCAGTGCACCGATGGAAAGTGCATCCGGGAACGTGGACCCTGTCGCCACGAACACCAGGTTGGACTGGCGGTCATTGTGCGTCACATGCTTGGAGATGGCCACCGCCGTCGCGTATCGGTCCGTACCGCCCAGCCGGGCCAGCGAACCCACAGACTTTGGCGCGTACTCACCGCGGACAAACGGGTTGGGGTCCTCTTCCTCTGGTTCCTCCGCCTCTTCTTCCTCAATGATGGCGAGGGCGTCGGCCTCCCCAGTCTCCTCATCGGAAGGAAAATCTGAGCTCTGCGGCGTGTCTTGGTCAGCCGGCGCATTGCTCTCTTCTACCGGGATCTCAACTTGAGTTTCCGTGTCTTCGCTGATTCCCTCAGTAGCTTGAGCCGGATCGACCACCGCCATCGGGGAGAATAAAACGGCTCCAGCGACAAACAGGCTCAGAGTAGATCGCTTGAGGACCGTCATCATTGACATATTCAGCTCCGTTGACAAGGTATGGCGGACTGCATTTCAGCATAGCCCCAATGCTATAGCGGCGGCGTCCATTGTCGACAGTGGGATTTTGGCGGCGAACTTGAACGGCTACAATATGGCTCCGAGGGGAGTAATCCGCAAAGCTTCGCGTCGTCAACACGGCTAACGCCCGGCGCTGACACCTCTGGCACTTGTCTGGGTGGGTAAGACCTCAAACAGGAGACCGCGCCCAATTACTCGGAGGAAATGTTGGAAGTTCACCTCGCGTCCTGGCTGGTTCTGGCCGCCATTGTCGTTGTGCTCATAGGTATCGACATCGTCGGTCACGTTCGAACCCCGCACGCCCCATCCATCAAGGAAAGCGCGTGGTGGTCGGTGGGTTACGTCGTCCTAGCACTGGCTTTCGGAGTTTTCGTATGGCTGGTGTACGGCCCACAGTTCGGGGCACAGTACATCGCTGGTTGGGCCACGGAAAAGGCCTTGTCGATAGACAACCTTTTCGTGTTCCTCATAATCATGTCGACATTCCGTGTTCCGCGGGAGTTCCAGCAGAAGGCGCTTCTTTCGGGGATCATCATCGCCCTCGTCCTGAGACTTGTCTTCATCCTGCTTGGCGCCGTCGTTATTGAACGCTACTCCTGGGTTTTCTACATTTTCGGCGTCTGGCTTTTGTACACGGCGTTCACGCAGGTGAAAGCGGGGGCCGAAGGTCTTAGCGGTGAAGAGGAAAGCCAGGAATATAAGGAGAACAGGCTGACGCGCATCGTGCGCAAGTTTGTCCCCGTGACAGACGGATTCCGCGGTCAGCGTTTCCTATATAGGCATGGCGGCAAAACCTACATAACCCCCATGGTCCTTGTCGTGGTTGCACTTGGATCGGCGGACATAATGTTCGCGTTTGACTCTATCCCCGCTATCTTCGGACTTACATCTGAGCCGTACCTGGTGTTCTCCGCCAACGCATTTGCGCTTCTGGGGTTGCGTCAGCTCTACTTCCTGATCGACGGGCTCCTCCAGCGTTTGGTTTACCTACATTGGGGACTGGCGGTAATCCTCGCTTTCATCGGCGTAAAGCTCATTTTGCACGCGATGCATGAGAATACGCTTCCTTTCATCAACGGCGGCCAACCGTTTGATGTGCCCGACGTGGGGATTGGCCTGTCCTTGGCTGTCATATTTGGGACAATAGCCATCACCGTTATAGCGTCACTCATCGCCAGCTCTAAGAAGGCGAAGAAAGATGGTGCCCCATCGCCGAAGGAATAGGCTCTGGCATTGAAGCCCCAGGTGCTCCCGCGCAGTCACTGGGTCTTCCTGAGCCGCGAACAGAGCAACAGTTGGAAGCCGCACGTGGTGGACTGACCTCGCAGCAGGTTGCTGAGCGTCATGCCAGCGGGCAGAGCAACAAGGTTGACTCCGCGACCTCACGTCCTGTGAGCGCAATCTTGCGTTCCAACATCTTCACGCTTTTCAACGCCATCTTGGCCACCTGCGCCATTGCGGTACTGGCCGTTGGGGACTGGCGGGACGCGGTGTTTGCGATCGTCCTCGTCCTAAACATGGCGATCGGCATCTTCTCAGAGCTGCGTTCCAAGCGTGAACTGGACTCCCTTGCCGTCCTTCAAGCGCCCACATCCCAATGCCTTCGCGACGGGAAGTGGAGTGAGGTCCTGAATGAGGACCTGGTCATTGACGACGTCATCTGCGTGAAACTGGGGGACCAGATCCCCGCGGACGGCCAGGTACTTGACTCAGCTGCGCTGGACATTGATGAGTCCGCCCTGACAGGTGAGTCCAAGCCAGTCCACAAGAAATTCGGCGACTCACTCATGTCCGGCACAGCCGTCGTGGCTGGCAGCGGAGAGATGCTGGTTGAAGTCATTGGGGGTGCGGCGTGGGCGCAGAAGATCACTGCGGAGGCCCGCAAGTTCTCTAAGGTTCATTCAGAGATTCAGGGTGCCATCGACAAGATCCTCGGCCTGATCACGTTGACCTTGCCTTTCATGATTGCCATCCTTGCATGGTCCCAGGTGCGCAGCGGGATTGGGGACTGGCGCACCGCGGTCGTTTTCACCGTGGCGGGCATCGTGGGGATGATCCCGCAGGGCCTGGTTTTGCTCACATCTATGAACTTTGGGATCGCATCCGCGACGCTTGCCAGGCGCGGCGTTCTGGTCCAGGAGCTTCCCGCCGTTGAAGTACTGGCGCGCGTGGATGTTCTCTGCCTTGACAAGACCGGGACCCTCACGACCGGGGATATCCGCGGGCGGGAGCTCATCTTCAGTCCGCAGTTTACCGCGGATCAGTCGGGCGAGGGCGAGGGCGACGTTGCAAACCAAGGCCAGGGCGACGTTGCGAACCATGGCGAGGGCGAGCGCGCGCCGACCACCACCGTTATCCCACCGGGCGCCGACATCGGCCTTGTCAGGTCCGTGCTGGCCGCGATGGTCAAGGACGACTCCAACGCCACCTCTGATGCCGTCGCGCAATTCATAGCCGAGCCGACCCCCGCGCCGCTGAAGGTGGCATCTTTCATGCCCTTCAACTCAGCTCGGAAGTGGGCGGCACTTACAGTGGAAGCCAATGAGGCACCACGCGGAATGCACACCTGGGTTCTGGGTGCACCGGAGATCCTCCTGGATACGGAGGCTGAAGGTTCCAAGTGGGCAGTCGCTGCAGTGGCGGCTGCAGGCAATGCGGGGCGGCGCACCGTGTGCCTTTCTTACACGGATTCACCGCTGGATGAAGACGTCCTCCCGGTAGGACTGCAGCCTGCGGTGATCGCGGTGCTGGAGGAAGATATCCGACCAGATGCGAAACAGACCCTTGAGTATTTCCGCAGCCAAGGTGTCGCCACAAAGATCATTTCTGGGGATGCCCCACGGACCGTTGGGGCCATCGCGGAAGAAGTTGGTCTGCGCGGTGCGGATGGTAAGGCGTTGAAGGTGGTGGATGCTCGGACGCTTCCGCCAATCGGAACTGATGAGTTCGCGCGGGAGGCCGTTTCCACTGACGTCTTCGGCAGGGTCACCCCGGAGCAAAAGAGGGGACTGGTCCACGCACTGCAGGGGGACGGCTACACGGTTGCGATGACGGGGGACGGCGTGAACGACGCCCTCGCACTGAAAGACGCGGACCTGGGTATCGCGATGGGGAATGCCGCGCCCGCGACCAAGGCCGTGTCGCGCCTTGTGCTGGTGAACGGGGAGTTTTCCGTCCTGCCAGGCGTTGTGGCGGAGGGCCGGCGGATTATTGCAAATATGGAACGCGTGTCGTCGCTCTTCCTATCGAAGACCACGTATGCGTTCATTTTCGTGATAGTTGTGGCGCTGCTTGGCTGGGTTTACCCGTTGCTGCCGCGACAGCTCACCTATATTGGCAGTTTCACCATTGGTATGCCGGCGTTCTTCCTGTCCCTGGCGCCGAACTCCCAGAAGTACCGGCGGGGGTTCCTGAGGCGCACGCTGCTGATCGCGGTCCCATCGGGGATCATACTTGCGACATCCGCCCTAGCCGCCTACGCCATTGCGGGCGAAGGAACAGATGCGGGGCGCACGGAGGCGACAATAACGCTGATCATTGGTGCGATGGCGCTGTTGGTGATGCTGGCTCGCCCGTGGAACTGGTGGCGTCTAACGCTTGTGGGAACCATGGTTGCCGGAGCGGTGCTGGGCTTGCTCATTCCGTTTACGCGGGAGTTCTTCAACATGGAAATGTTGTCCGGCGGCGGGTGGCTGACAATAGGTGGACTGGGGATTGCAGCGGCGCTCCTCATTGTGGTGTCATTCCATGTGACAGCGAACTACCGGGAGGTGGCCAGTGGAGGCTCCAAGAAACACTGAAATTGAGACGCTTTTTGTGCCGTCCACGCCTTTGGCCATGTATCGGGCACGCGGTGGTGGACAACCGGCGGGGCTGGGGGATGCGCCACTGGTACTTGGTCACGCGCTGGGGTCCTCAAAAGACATGTGGAACCAGGTTTTGGACCGTCTCCCGTCAGACCTAACCGTCATCTTGTGGGAGCAGCCCGGCCACGGTGGGTCAGAGCTTTTGGGAGAAGAGTCGCCAGATGCGTTGGACACGGCAGAAGCGATCGCGGTGGGTCTAAATTCGTTGGGGGTCGAGGGCGTTCACATAGCGGGGCTCTCCCTTGGTGGGATGACCACGTTGGCCTTCGCGCAGCGCTACCCGGACCGCGTATGGTCGTTCGCGGTCCTGGACTCTGGTCCCGCACTGCCGCCGGCGCAAATGTGGCTGGACCGCGCGGCCCAAGTGGAAGAAAATGGCGTGGTGCCGCTGGTGGACGGGACGATGGAACGCTGGTTCACATCGGGGTTTGCTGAGGGCGCGGGTGCGGAAGCGGTCGCGCGAATCCGGGAAATATTCCTGGCCACCAACCCGCTGGGTTACGCGCAGTGCTGCCGAATACTGGCCAACACGGACCTGAGCCCCGACCTTGGTGCCGCTTCCTCTCCCGCACTGGTCTTAACGGGTGCCCTGGACTTGGGGACACCGCCGGAGCAGGCACGCGACTTGGCCGCGGCATTGCCGGGCGCATCTGAGGCCGTGATCCTTGACGACGCGCGTCACCTGACGGCGGTGGAGCAGCCTGACGTTGTGGCAGACGCCCTCGTATCCATGATTGCGACGGCAGGTACCCGCTGAACTGAGCGTCTAAGAAACGGGGAACTCCGTGTCGAACTCTGGCGCGTCCCGGCCGATGGTTGGCGTCCACGCCCGAATGATCAAGTCCTCCATGAGGCCACTGTCGTAGAACGCGTCCCCTTCAAGGAGGGATTCAGCTTCCTGTGCACTCTGCGCGCGAAGAACGATCATTCCACCGTCAAAGACTGCGTCATTGAGAAAGCCGGCGGCAACCAACTGGCCCTTTTCCTGCAGCTCACGCATGTGTGTGCGGTGGAATGGACGGAAATCTTCCACCATGAACTTACGGTCTGACGGATAGCGATATTGAACGACATACAAGCCCATGTATCGAACATTAGCAGTAGGAAAATAATCGCGGCCAGACTTTGCGTGTCGTGTATCTCAGGTTCACTGTCGTCGAACAACTGTACGAAACTTGGGTCGAAGGCGGTACAATCAGCTGCGTGAATGACGAACTGGTAGTGCGGGGTGCGCGGCAGCACAATTTGAAGAATGTTGATCTGGAGCTGCCGCGGGAGAAGATGATCGTTTTTACGGGCTTGTCCGGGTCCGGAAAGTCGTCTCTTGCCTTCGATACGATTTTTGCGGAAGGACAGCGGCGTTATGTGGAGTCGCTGTCCTCATACGCGCGCCAGTTCTTGGGGCAGATGGATAAGCCGGATGTGGACTTTATTGAGGGACTTTCCCCGGCCGTTTCCATTGACCAGAAGTCCACGTCAAAGAACCCACGGTCAACCGTTGGCACAATAACGGAAGTCCACGACTACCTCCGTCTGCTCTACGCGCGCGCCGGAACAGCCTACTGTCCGATCTGTGATGAAGAGATCCAGGCGCAGTCTGCGGAGCAGATAGTGGATCGGGTCTTGGAGAACCCGGAGGGGACAAGGTTCCAGATATTGGCACCTGTAGTGAGGGGCCGCAAGGGTGAGTACTCGGAGTTATTTGCGGACCTCCAGGCAAAGGGGTTCGTCCGCGCCCTTGTCGACGGTGAAATGGTGCGTCTGGAGAATCCACCGAAGCTGGAAAAGCAGCTAAAGCACAACATCGACGTGGTCATCGACCGCTTGGTGATAAAGGACGGGTTGAGGACGCGGTTGTCGGACTCTGTTGAAACCGCCCTCGAACTGGCTGGCGGCCTTGTCACGGTCGACTTCGTGGATTTGGATGCGGAGGATCCGAAGCGCACGCGCAGATACTCTGAAAAGCGGGCGTGCCCGAATGACCACCCGCTGGCGTTGGAGGAAATCGAGCCGCGTACCTTCTCATTCAACGCGCCCTACGGTTCCTGCCCTGATTGTTCAGGTCTTGGTGCGAAGCAGGAGGTGGATCCGGAGCTGATTGTGCCGGACCAAGAACTTTCTCTCGCGGAAGGTGCCATCGTTGTTTGGCGTTCCAGCTCAAAGTACTACCAGCGCCTTTTGGCTGGCCTTGCGAAGCAGATGGGCTTCGACATGGATACGCCGTGGAAGGACCTGCCGAAGAACGTCCGCGACGCGGTACTAAACGGGTTGGATCACAAGGTTCATGTGCGTTACCGGAACCGGTGGGGGCGTGAACGCGCGTACTCAACTGGCTTCGAGGGTGCCGTGAAGTTCATTGAGCGGCGTATCGACGAATCTGATTCGAACTACGTAAAAGACAAGATGCAGGGCTACATGCGGGAGATTCCGTGCCCCACCTGCCATGGCGCACGCCTCAAGCCGGAGGTACTTGCGGTTCGTGTGGGTGAGAAGAACATCGCGGAACTCTCCGCCTCATCCATACAGGAGGCGGCGGAGTTCCTGAAGAACCTGGAGCTTCACGGCCGCGACGCCCAGATCGCGCGACCCATCCTGCAGGAGATCAACGCGCGCTTGAAGTTTTTGGTGGATGTCGGGCTGGACTACCTGACGTTGGCACGCGGCGCCGGCACACTCTCCGGCGGTGAGGCACAGAGGATCCGTCTTGCCACGCAAATCGGCTCAGGACTGGTCGGTGTGCTCTACGTACTTGATGAACCTTCGATTGGTTTGCACCAGCGCGACAACCGCAGACTCATTGGGACTCTGGAGCACCTCCGGGATTTGGGGAACACGCTGATCGTGGTGGAACACGACGAAGAGACCATGGATGCCGCGGATTGGGTTGTTGACATTGGGCCACGCGCGGGCGAAATGGGCGGGGAAATCGTCTACTCCGGGCCCGTGCCGGGTCTGCTTCAGGAACCAAGGTCCATTACGGGCCGCTACCTGGCTGGCGAATTGCAGATTGACATCCCAACGCAGCGACGTCCGGTGGATAAGAAGCGGATGTTGAAGGTTACGGGAGCCAGAGAGAACAACCTGAAGAACATCCGTGCCGACTTTCCGCTGGGAACACTCACCGCCGTAACGGGAGTTTCCGGTTCGGGTAAATCAACCCTGGTGAACCAAATCCTCTACCGGTCACTGGCGAACCGCCTGAACCGCGCGCGCCTAGTTCCGGGGCGTCACACGTCCATCAAGGGTGTGGAGCATCTGGATAAAGTCGTGCACGTTGATCAGTCCCCGATTGGCCGCACTCCGCGTTCAAACCCCGCGACATACACGGGGGTGTGGGACCACATCCGCAAGCTTTTCGCGGAGACCGAAGAGGCGAAGGTGCGCGGATATGGTCCCGGCAGGTTCTCCTTCAACGTGAAGGGCGGCAGGTGTGAGGCCTGCAAGGGGGACGGAACCATCCGAATAGAGATGAACTTCCTGCCCGACGTGTACGTCCCATGTGAGGTTTGCGCAGGCAAACGCTATAACCGGGAAACCCTTGAGGTGACCTACCGGGGGAAGACGGTTGCAGACCTTTTGGAGATGCCGATCGCGGATGCCGCCGTTTTCTTTGAGTCCATTCCACGCATCGCGCGCCACCTGAACACGCTGGTCGAAGTGGGGTTGGGGTACGTACGCCTGGGGCAGTCCGCCACGACGCTTTCCGGTGGAGAAGCTCAGCGGGTGAAGTTGGCCTCTGAGTTGCATAAGCGCTCCAACGGACGGTCCATCTACGTCTTGGATGAGCCAACGACTGGGTTGCACTTTGAAGACATCAGGAAGCTCCTACTTGTCCTGCAGGGGCTGGTGAACAAAGGCAATACGGTGATCGTCATTGAGCACAATCTGGACGTCATAAAGAGCGCCGACTGGGTCATCGACATGGGGCCCGGAGGTGGCAAGTTCGGTGGGGAAATCATCGCGGAAGGCACCCCCGAACAGGTAGCGCAGGTCCCCGGATCTTGGACGGGTGAGTACCTGGCGGACACGTTGGGGGTGTCGCGTGCAGTCGCGTCCTAGGACGTCACACTGCCACCGGTTGGCGCCAGGTCCGCTTCACTCAGGTTGTAGATCTCTTCAATGAAGTCCGTGAAGTCTTTCAGAACCTTGCCCCTCTTCAGTTTTTGGGAGGGCGTGAGGTATCCGTTCTCAATGGTGAATTCCATGTCCAGAAGACGGTAGCGCCTGATTGACTCCGCACGCGACACATTGGCGTTTGCCTTGCGCATTGCGCGCTCCAAAGACTCCCGAACCTCTGGCAGCGCCAACGCTTGAGACGGCGCCATCGGCTTCAGCCCCTTGTTGCGCAGCCAGATCGGCAGCATCTCAGCGTCCAGGGAGAGCATGGCGCTGATGTAAGGCTTCCCGTCACCGATTACGACACACTGGCTGATCAGCGGGTGGGTGCTCAGCGCATCCTGAAGAATGTCGGGGGACACGTTCTTCCCGCCCGCGGTAACAATCAGTTCCTTCTTCCGCCCCGTTATGCGCAGCCGTCCCTCATCATCAATCTCCGCCAGATCCCCGGTGTGGAACCAGCCGTCTGTAATCGCTTCATCGGTGACGTCTGGAAGATTTAGGTAGCCGCTGGTGAGGGAGATTCCGCTAAGCAGCAGCTCCCCATCGTCCGCGATCATCATCGAGTTACCCGGCCACAGGTACCCAACGGAATCCGGCGGGAAATCCGCAGGGCGCTGCACCGTGATGGGCCCCGTGGTCTCAGTCAGCCCGTAACCCTGCAGCAACGTGATGCCCATGCCGCGGTAGAAATCCGCCAAGTCGGTAGAAAGCGGCGCGCCACCGCAAATTATCGTCTGGAGGTTTGGCCCCAAGATGTTGCGAATTTTTCTTAGGACGAGGGCGTTTGCAGTACGGTGGCGCATCTTCAGTCCGACACCGGGACCGGCGGACGTCTTCGCGCCCTCATCGTCCTCGCCCTTCTTCTCTTTCGAAACGGGGAACGCGGTTGCCTGCGACATTTCGCGCGCCTGCTTAGCCGACCAGCCGAACAACGTCTTCTTTATCCCACTGCCGGCGGTCTGGGACGCGGTGTTGTAAACCTTCTCCAGCACGCGCGGAACCGCCAACATCATCGTGGGGCGGAACGTCTTGATGTCATGAACAAGGTGACGGATGTCCGGGCTCATACCCAGCCGCCCCTCTCCGATGAGGAGCGCAACCATCACGAAACGGGCGAGGACGTGGGCTACGGGAAGGAACAGCAGCGTGCGGCTCTTCGGGTTTCCGATCAGGTCGGGAAGTATGTCGTATGCCTGCACGGCGGTGCGGATAAAGTTCCCGTGGGTTAGAACGACGCCCTTCGGCAGCCCCGTGGTTCCCGACGTGTAGACGATGGTGGCGATTGAGTCCAGGTTTAGCTGCGCGGTAAGGTCCTTGACCGTCTGCGCTGACACGTCCACCCCAGCCCTGGCCAGGTCACGTTCCGCGCCGCGTTCCAGCGCCATTATTTTACGTACGGACTTAGTCCGAACGGAATTCACCAAGTCGGCCTGTTGGGCCGTTTGAGTAACGACGACGCTGACGCGCGCATCCTTCAAAATGTGTTTGATCTGGACTGCGGAATCCGATTCGTAGACCGGCACCGTGATGGCACCAAGGGACAGGATCGCAATATCCAGCGCGGCCCACTCATAAGAGGTGGACCCCAGGATCGCGACGCGGTCCCCGGGACGCACACCGATGGCGTAGAAACCCTTTGCAAGCTCCAGGATGTTCCCGACGAACTCCTCACCCGTCACCTCAAACCAGTGTCCGCGCACAAGCCTCTCAATGACGACGTGGTGGGGTCCGCGCGCTTCGCGATCAAAGACCATTTGCGGGATGCTGAGACTCTCATCTACCGGAATCACAACCGGGTTGACCCAAACGCCGTCCTGGTCCTGGTGCATCATTTGCTGTTTCCTCCACGTTCCGATTCCCAATCGGTTTTATTCTCCTGGGGCCGTCCACACATTCTACAAAGTTTGAAAAATTCTATCGACCGGGCGCGCGTCCAAGTATGTGGGGCTGACCTCTGATTATTCTCTTGGCGTTAACGACACTCTCTTGCTTGCGATTGAGGGGGAGTGCAGGCAATATCGAAGAACAATGGCAGATGTTGAGAGCAACGGGAAAGAAGAGGTTACGGAAACCTCAGGCAATGGAGGCTGGTCCGGGCCCGCATGGCGGCCTAAGACATCCGAAATCCCGCGCCGCCCTGGCGTATACAGGTTCCGTGACGGTGAGGGGCGCGTAATCTACGTCGGTAAGGCAAAGAGCCTTCGTGCCCGCCTCACCAACTACTTCCAGCATCCCTCCGCACTGCATCCGCGCACCGCGATGATGGTCGCGGATGCCCGGTCCGTTCAGTGGACGGTTGTGGACTCTGAGATCGCGGCGCTCACGCTGGAATACCAGTGGATCAAACAGTTCGATCCGCGCTACAACGTCATGTACAAGGACGACAAGTCCTACCCCTACCTCTCCGTGTCCATGTCGGAACCCATCCCGCGCGTTGCCATCTCCAGGGACGCCCGGCGCCCGGGGAACCGCTACTTTGGCCCCTACACCAAGGTGTGGGCCATAAGAGAAACCATTGACCTTCTTCTGCCCACCTTCCCCGTCCGTTCCTGTACGCCGGGTGTTCTGCGCCGTGCGCAGGCTCAGGGGCGGCCCTGCCTGCTTGGATATATAGGACGCTGTTCCGCGCCCTGCGTCGGGCGGATCTCCGAAGAGGACCACCGCAAGTTAGCCCAGGACCTGTGCGCGTTCATGGATGGGGACACCAAACCCTTCATTGCGGCGTTGAGTGAACAGATGGAACAGGCTGCTGAAGTTCTTGATTTCGAGGGCGCTGCGAAGCTCCGCGACCAGCTTGCCGCCCTAGAAAAAGTTCAGGAAAAGAACACCCTGGCCTTGCCGATGGAGGTTAATGCGGACCTATTCGCCCTCGTAACCGATGAGCTCCACGCATCCGTACAGGCCTTCTTCGTGAGGGGAGGGCGCATCCGCGGTACCCAGGGGTGGGTGCTTGAGCGCGTCGATGACCGCGAAGAACCTGAACTCATGGCGGACCTCCTGGAGCAGGTTTATGCGACTCGCATGGAACGCAAGGCGACCAAAGGTGCCGCTCGTGCCAGTGCAGCGCCGATGTCGGTGGACGATGTCGCGCACATGCCCGTGGATGCGGTTCCACCAGAGGTTTTAGTGTCGGTTGCACCCAGCAGGCTCCGGCAACTGGAGGACGTCCTCGCACAAATCCGTGGCGCGAAGGTGAGTATCCGCGTGCCACAGCGCGGCCAGAAGCGGCTGCTCATGGAGACGGTCACCGCGAACTCCGAAGAGGCCATGAAGCTCCACAAGACGCGCCGCGGAGCAGACCTGACCCAACGCGCGCTGGCGCTGCGGGAACTGGAGGCCGCCCTCGACCTAGAAAGAGCGCCGCTGCGGATAGAGTGCTACGACGTGTCGCACACGGGCGGGACGAACAGGGTCGCGTCGATGGTGGTTTTCGAGGACGGGGCGCCGCGCAAGGACGCCTACCGCACGTTCAATATCCGCGGGGATGATGCGGAAACCGAGGACGATACGGCAGCGATGATGGAGGTGCTTACTCGCAGATTTGCGCGCGTTCGTAAGGAGAGTGAGGAGTGGACGACAATCGGCGCCTCACCGGAAGACGACCCGGGTGTGTCGGGTGCGGTTGACCCCGATACCGGGAAGCCGCGTCGTTTCGCGTACAAGCCGGACCTAATCGTTGTTGACGGCGGGCCCGCGCAGGTGAACGCGGCGCGAAACGCGTTGCTCGATGTTGGCGTGAGCCTGCCGGTTGTGGGCCTCGCTAAGCGGCTGGAAGAAGTGTGGGTTCCAAAGGAAGCGTTTCCGGTGGTTCTACCGCGAACCTCCCCGGCGCTATATCTGCTGCAACATCTTCGCGATGAGTCTCACCGGCATGCGATTACGCGGCACCGAAAGAAGAGGGCCAAGGCGCAGACGGTTTCCGCCCTGGACGCGATCCCCGGCCTTGGGCCCGTGCGTCAAAAGGCGTTGCTAAAGGAATTCGGTTCACTAAAACGACTGCGAGCAGCGGAATTAGAGCAAATTTGTGCAGTCCCGGGCTTTGGTCCTGCACTTGCGGCGCAGGTACATTCACACCTGCACCCCGAAGGTGGCAAACTGGGACCATGAGCTCCAACCGACCGCACGTCCCAGGTAACTGGCTGTCCGTACCGACGAAGGTGCCCCCTTTGGATCCGAATAACCCGCTGACGGCCCCCGGCGGCGTTCCCTCTTTGGAGAGGAGTGTGCCCGAAAAGCTTGTCGCCCCAACTAGGGCGAACGAAGTGATTATCGTCACTGGGCGTTCCGGTGCCGGCCGCACGCGCGCGGCTAACGCTCTGGAGGACCTTGACTGGTACGTCGTTGACAACTTGCCGCCGGCGCTTTTGCTTCCGATGGCTGGAATGCTGACGCCTGATGGCGGTGGTGTGCACAGACTTGCGGCTGTTGTCGATGTTAGGTCAAGGGATTTCTTCACCTCGCTTGAAAGCGTGTTGGATGAGCTGCGCCATCACGGGATCCCATATCGGCTGATTTACCTTGATGCCGATGACCAAACTTTGGTTCGCAGGTATGAATCTGTCCGCAGGCCTCACCCGCTTCAAGGGGATGGGACCATCTTGGATGGACTAAGGGCGGAGTCTGAGTTGTTGGCACCCCTGCGGGAGCGTGCAGATGAGGTTATAGATACCTCCAACCTTTCCGTGCATGACTTGGCGCGCCACATGCGCACGGTCGTTGCCGGGGATGATGACAGGGGTGTGCGGGTCAGCCTCATGTCTTTCGGGTTCAAACATGGGCTTCCGATGGACGCGGACCACGTTGTCGACGTGCGGTTCTTGGAGAACCCCTACTGGGTTGATGAACTGCGCAGCCTTACCGGGCGCGACCAGCCGGTTGCCGACTATGTGCTTGGACAGCCTGGGGCACGCGACTTTGCGTTGAAGTACGCGGATCTCATTGCCTCTACACTTATTGGGTACCAGAGGGAACTGAAACCATTTGTCACGGTCGCCGTTGGCTGCACTGGAGGACGCCACAGGTCCGTTGCGATAAGTGAGTTCATTGCTGATGAGCTTCGTAAAAGGGGAGTCCCAACCCAGATTACGCACCGGGACTCAGGGAGAAAATAGATGAGCGAAAACTCTACAAACGGCTTCCCTCAGCAGTTCAAAAACGGCCCGTTTTCTCCGCAAAGTGAGCTAATCAATCTGCAAATGGGCCCCAAGGTCGTCGCGTTTGGCGGCGGTCACGGGCTGTCTGCGACCCTACGGGCACTGCGCCACATCACCCACCAGATCACCGCGGTTGTCACCGTGGCGGATGACGGAGGGTCTTCGGGGCGCATAAGGGAGGAAACGCCGGTTCTGCCGCCAGGGGATTTGCGCATGGCGTTGGTGAGCCTGTGCGACAACTCAGAGTGGTCTCTCACGTGGCGTGACCTCATGCAACTCAGATTCAAGACGGATGGTCATCTTGACGACCACGCGCTTGGCAATCTCATGATTCTGGGCCTCTGGCAGATGTTTGAAGATCCCGTTGTCGGTCTTGACTGGTTAGCGCGGCTACTGGACTCCCACGGGCGGGTGTTGCCGATGAGTCTGGAGCCGCTACGCATTGAAGCAACAGTTGACGATGGTGACGGAAAAACCAAGCGCATCTCCGGTCAAACGTCTGTTGCCCTGGCTGGCGCCGGGTTGATAGAGATGAACATTGAACCCGCGGATGCCGATGTGCCGACGCAGACTTTGGACGCGGTCTCTTCTGCCGACTGGGTTGTGTTGGGTCCCGGTTCGTGGTTCACGTCCGTGATACCGCATCTCTTGCTGGAAAAGCTCCACCGGGCGCTTGTGATGACTCCCGCACACCGCGCCCTCGTTCTGAATCTGACTCCGCAAACGGGGGAGACGGACCACTTATCCGCGGCCGACCTCGTACGCGAAATCCACAAGGTATCTCCCGACTTGAAGATTGACGTCGTGATTGCGGATCCGACTACGGTCGAGGACGTGGACGACCTTATGGAAGCCAGCGCACAGTTGGGGGCGCGCGTGCTTTTGAGACAGGTCCGCTCCGGCAGTAACGGGGCGGTCCATGACCCGCTGCGGCTGGCTTCGGCGCTGAGGGATGCTTTCGATGGTTTCCTCGGCGAAGTGGGGACATCAGAGGAGTGGCTTGACTGAACAGGACTGTTGCTAGAGTTCGGTGAGTCTCGTAAACGTTTTAATGGCGCGTGTGCGCGATGATTGGAGATCGGGTTGTCCCTTACTTCGGAGTTGAAGACGGAACTGGCGCGTCACAAACCAGTCAGTGTCTCTTCAGCGCGGGCAGAGTGCTCTGTCCTTCTGCGTTTTGCCGGTGGCTTGCATGTGGTGGGTGGCAGGGTACTTATAGAAGCAGAAGTTGATTCGGAGCCTGTCGCCGCCAGGTTGAGGGCATTCCTGCAGAACCTGTATAGGGCGGAGTCCCACGTCATCATGGTGACCGGTGGCGCGCTTCGCAAAGGGAACCGGTACGTGATCCGGGTGGTGAAGGACGCGGATGAGTTGGCTCGGGTGACGGGGCTGATTGACAGGGCGGGTCGCCCGGTGCGTGGACTGCCAACTGAGATCATCGGGGCCGGCTTGGATGAGGCCGCGGCCGCGTGGCGTGGCGCCATCATGGCGCGCGGGTCCCTTGTTGAACCGGGTCGTTCGGGGGCGCTGGAGGTGACGTGCCCCGGACCAGAATCCGCCCTCGCACTGGCGGGTTGCGCGCGCCGGCTTGGGTCGGCCAGCCGGACGCGTCAGGTTCGTGGCGTTGACCGCGTGACGGTACGTGACTCTGATGCCGTAGCGAATCTGCTGGGCATTCTGGATGTGCCGGAGACGTTCAAGGAATGGCAGAGGCAGCGGGAGAAGAGGGAAGCGCGCGGGAGTGCGAACCGGCTTGCGAACTTTGATGACGCGAACTTGCGACGCAGTGCTAGGGCGGCGGTGGCGGCCAGCCTTCGCGTGCAGCGGGCATTTGAGATTCTGGGTGATGATATTCCCGACCACCTCCGTCAGGCTGGGGAGCTGCGGATAACGCACAGGCAGGCGTCTTTAGAGGAGTTGGGGCAGTTAGCGGAACCACCCCTGACCAAGGACGCTGTTGCTGGGCGCATACGACGTCTGCTGGCGCTGGCGGACAAGGTTGCGCAGGAGAAAGGCGTGCCTCCGACCTCCGCTGCGATCACTTCCGAAATACTGGACGAACAATAACCGGATGGAATGAGCTTTGCGCGGCGATAGAGTGCTAAATTAGTAGGTGCTTGACACCGCTACAGGCGGTCCCATGCGATTGACGCTTGGGCTCAAGGTAGAAAACCGAAGTGTCTCTGACACATCAGGAGGATATAGTGACCATCCGCGTAGGTATCAATGGCTTCGGCCGTATTGGACGCAACTTTTTCCGCGCAATCAAGGCCCAAGGTGCTGACGTAGAGGTCGTGGCCGTAAACGACCTGACCAACCCGAAGACCCTGGCGCACCTGCTGAAGCACGACTCCGTGCTGGGCAACTTTGACGCCGACATCACCAGCACCGATGACTCCATCGTCGTTGATGGGGAGACCATCAAGGTTTACGCAGAGCGCGACCCGAAGGACATTCCCTGGGGTGACAACGACGTCGACATCGTAATCGAATCCACCGGTTTCTTCACGGATGCCGCGAAGGCCCAGGCCCACATTGACGGTGGCGCCAAGAAGGTCATCATCTCCGCACCCGGTAAGAACGTTGACGGCACCTTCGTCGTCGGTGTGAATGAGCAGGACTACAACCCGGAGACCGACAACATCATCTCCAACGCTTCCTGCACCACCAACTGCCTGGCTCCAATGGCCAAGGTCCTGAACGATGCCTTCGGCATTGAGCGCGGCCTCATGACCACGATCCACGCATACACGGGTGACCAGCGTCTGCTGGATGCTCCTCACTCTGACCTGCGCCGTGCGCGTGCAGCTGCCCTGAACATTGTTCCGACCTCCACGGGTGCCGCGAAGGCTGTTGCCCTGGTTCTCCCGGAGCTCGCGGGCAAGATGGACGGCTACGCACTGCGTGTACCGGTCCCCACAGGCTCCGTGACCGACCTGACCTTCGTTTCTTCCAAGCCGGTAACGGTTGAGGAAGTCAACGCAGCGATCAAGGCCGCGTCTGAGACGGATGAGCTGAAGGGCATCCTTGTGTACTCCGAAGAGCCGCTGGTGTCCAAGGACATCGAAGGCGACCCGGCTTCCTCCATCTTCGACTCTGGCCTCACGAAGGTCATTGACAATGAGGTGAAGGTTGTTTCCTGGTACGACAATGAGTGGGGCTACTCCAACCGCCTGGTTGACCTCACCGTTCTTGTCGGAGAGAAGCTCTAGACCCGCGCGTTTAGAAGTGTAGATAGTGCCCGCGCAAGCGCTTAGCCTGCGCGGGCACATCATGTTCAGCAACGTTCAGCCACAAACCTGGAATAGGAGACACATAAGTGCTCAGGACCATTGATTCTCTTGGGGATTTGGATGGTAAGACCGTACTGGTGCGGTCCGACTTCAACGTCCCCCTAAAAGACGGCGTGATCACCGATGACGGTCGTATTCGCGCTGCACTTCCAACGATTAAGCGACTGCTGGACAGCGGCGCGAAGGTTGTAGTAGCCGCACACCTGGGGCGCCCAGGCGGCAAAGTAAATCCCGACTTCTCTCTGGCGCCCGTTGCGGCCAGGCTGTCGGAACTTCTGGGGACAGATGTCGTCCTCGCAGAAGACGTAACTGGTGACTCAGCCAAAGCTGTTGTTGCGGCTGCGGCCCCCGGAGACGTCGTTCTCCTTGAGAACGTCCGCTTTGATCCGCGCGAAACGTCGAAGGTTGACGCGGAACGCGAAGAGCTGGCCGGAGAATACGCGGCGCTGGCCGATGCTTTTGTTTCTGACGGCTTCGGTGTTGTCCACCGCAAGCAGGCTTCCGTGTACGACGTGGCAGAGTTGCTGCCGTCGGCTGCGGGTGAACTTGTCTTCAAGGAAATCGATTCGCTTTCCAAGGCGACAGACAACCCGGAGCGCCCGTATGTTGTAATCCTGGGTGGTTCGAAGGTCTCCGACAAGCTTGGTGTTATCGCAAACCTGCTTACCAAGGCTGACGCACTGCTGATTGGTGGCGGTATGGCCTACACGTTCCTGAAGGCTCAGGGCAATGAGGTTGGTAAGTCACTGCTGGAAGAAGACCAGATCGATACGGTCAAGGGATACCTGGAGACGGCAAAGAAGAACGGCGTTGAGATCGTTCTGCCTGTCGACACGGTGGTTGCTCCAGAGTTCGCTCCGGATTCACCTGCGACCGTCGTACCGGTAACGGAAATCCCCGCGGACCAGCTGGGGCTGGACATCGGTCCTGCAACCTCTGACCTGTTCGCTGAGTACATCCTGAAGGCGAAGACGATCGCTTGGAACGGCCCCATGGGCGTGTTTGAGTTCAACGCGTTCGCAAATGGGACAAAGGCGGTTGCGGGCGCCCTCGAAAAGACCGACGGCTTCACTGTCGTGGGTGGTGGCGACTCCGCTGCTGCTGTGCGTCTGCTTGGTTTTGATGAAGAGAAGTTCTCACACATCTCCACGGGTGGCGGCGCCTCCCTGGAGCTCTTGGAGGGTAAGACCCTCCCCGGTATTGCAATCCTGGAGGATTAACAGAAAATGGCACGTATTCCCCTAATCGCAGGCAACTGGAAGATGAACATGGACCATGTTCAGGCAGTTGCTCTGATCGAAAAGCTGGCGACGGAGCTGGATGACCGTCACTTCGACTACGCACAGACTGACGTTGTCGTCATTCCGCCGTACACGGATCTGCGCTCTGCACAGACCGTGATTGATGCGGACAACTTGGACCTAAAGCTTGGTGCCCAGGACGTCGCGGTCTACGAAAGTGGCGCTTACACGGGTGAGATCTCCGCTTCGATGCTTGCGAAGCTTGGCGTTTCTTACGTGGTGGTCGGTCACTCTGAGCGCCGTGAGTACCACGGTGAAACGGATGACCTGGTCGGTCAGAAGAGCAAGGCCGTACTTGGCCAGAACATGACGCCCATCATCTGCTGCGGTGAAGTTCTTGAGATTCGCAAGGCGGGCACGCACGTTGACCACGTTGTCAGCCAGATCGAAGGCGCCCTCGCTGGATACACCGAGGAGGACGCCAAGAAGGTTGTCATCGCGTATGAGCCGGTGTGGGCGATTGGTACGGGTGAGGTTGCGACGCCAGCAGACGCCGAAGAGGTTTGCAAGGCGATCCGTGATCTGCTGAAGGCACTCTTCGACGAAGAGACTGCGGATGCCGTTCGTATCCTTTACGGCGGTTCGGTGAAGTCGTCCTCGATCAAGGAACTGATGAGCCAGCCCAACGTTGACGGAGCACTGGTTGGCGGTGCGTCACTGGATGCGGATGAGTTCGCGAAGATTGCGGACTTCCTCAACTAGAGAAAACATCACCTCCGCACTGCCTGAAACATGCGGAAAGTGGTAGCAATCACTGAGCGGGATCCCTTTCTGGGGGTTCCGCTTAGTGTTTTAAGGTGGGGAACCGGTAGAGTGGACCGGTAGTAATTGACCGCTTAGTTGAATGGTGGAACTGTGGACGCTCTTCGCATCGTCTTAATCGTCCTGATTGTCATTGCCAGCCTTTTGCTGATCATGACTGTGCTCATGCACAAGGGACGCGGCGGGGGACTGTCCGACATGTTCGGTGGCGGTATTTCCTCCACTGCTGGCTCCTCAGGGGTTGCGGAGAAGAACCTGAATCGCATAACCATCGGTGTTCTGAGCGTGTGGACAATCGCGATCATCGCGTACGGCCTGATGATCAGGTTCTACTTCTAACGCCTAGTGGGTGCGGAGCGGGGTAGGGCGTAAGACCTCCCAAGGTCCGGTAGCAGCACGGACCTTGGGCCATAGATCCGGACTTGCACCTTTTTGGTACCTCCTTTTGCGTCCGGCTTGGGTTCGGGGTGACGGTGATGGCGTGACCATTGAGGTCCCGCCAGATTCTCTGCCTGTCGCAGGCCGGGGTCCCGCCGTTCGCTTTCCTGTTAGTGGCCAGTTCTCCCGTTTTTGGCGCGTCGCCCTGTTTGCTGCCGGCCCGGGGTGGCGGTAGTTCTGTTTGCTACGGCGAGGTGCCACCAGAAACTCCGGATCCTGTTGCCAACAAAGCTTTGACGAGGCATCGCCGGTGTGTGGGCTATTGAGGGTTGCGGCAGGGTAACTCTCAACAAACAGAAGAATCTGACAACCACCTAAGAGAAAGAGGGATTCTGGGGCGGCTACGAACAGGCGATCCAACGGGACAATTTGCGTCCGGAGTGCATTCGGTGTGCGTGCGGTGCGCTGCTCAAGGGGTTGTTACGCCTTTGATGAGCGCTAGACGCTTCAAGGTGCTTGAAATCTGGGTTGCATTGAACGAATCGTTCTCTTACAGGTCTTAAACCTGTCTCGAAACTACATGCGGGGGCCGAAACTACATACGGGGACACAAAACAGCAATAAAAACACCGTAATCTTTACCCGCCATGTAGTTTCGGCCCCGCTATGTAGTTTCGAGGGGCTTTTCGTATCAGCGCCAGCCTCCACCATGAAAAAAGAGGGCATCATTCAAACCGTGCAACAGATACCCGACCAACACACCCGCGCTACCCGACGCCGAGGAGAACGGTGGCCACACTGAGGCGGGCGGCTGTTGTGTTGCGCCGACATTCCCAAGTGTTTATGATCAACGGTTTCCTAAGACCGAAGGTTGTGGTGCATGATCGATGGTTAATCCCGGGATTAACCATCGATGTTGGGGATAACCATCGGTCTTAGAAGTCTTGGAGGCCACAGACCAGCGCAGAACCTGCCCGCGCAGAACCTGCCCGCGCAGAACCTGCCCGCGCAGAACCGGCAACGGCAACGACAACGACAAACAGGAACGGCGGACGCAACCGGGGAACTCAATTTCACGCAACACAAAACAGCAGCCAACCACACAAATCGCCAAGATGGCATGCGAACCCCCAAGATG
>CAZTTD010000012.1:33457-40452 GCA_964616925.1 uncultured Actinomyces sp. | reverse complement strand
CGTGGTAGTCGTGGCGGCCACGCCTTCTGTATTCGTGTCTCATGTTGAGACCTCCTTAGATTTTTTCGACGGCCTACCGATATATCGATAGGCATTACCGATATATCGTTACACACGAGAACAGCCCGTGTCAACGATATATCGGTATCTCTTCTAGGAGATCTGCGCCACAGACTCACGTTCGATCAGTGGCATCTTGACAAGAACCTCTCTCCCACAGTCGCCCTCGACCCGCGGAGACAGGGCAAATTCCGCACCTACCCTCCCCATCTCTTCATACGGCAACCGCATAGTCGTAAGTCCAGGCGCCATGTAGGTGGCCATCTGGTCATCATCAAACGACATCACGGAAAGGTCGCGGGGAATTTTCATTCCAAGCTCCGCGCCAGCTCTATACGTGCCAAGCGCAAGGCGGTCATTCGCGCAGAGAATCGCGGTCACGTCGTTCTCTGTCAAGATGCGCATTGCCCCATCGAAGCCATCCTGGGGTTCCCAGCGTTTCACCTCATACTCCGCTACGAACGACAATCCGGCTTCGGCCATCACCTCGTCGATCCCTTGGAACCGCCGACTGATCGTGAGGGACCAGTGGGGATCCTTTTGGGAGGGATGCCGCCCTATCAGCCCGATCTTTCGGTGACCGCGGTCGATCAAGTAGGAGATGGCGGTGCGCCCGGCCTCCACCTCATCCGGCAGAACACTCACAAGCCCCGCAACCGCGCCATTTACCACGACCGCTGGGAGCTTTCCTAAATCCCGGGGCATGTCGATAAGTCGCGCGCGCATCAATCCGATGACCAGCCCGTCGATCCTCCGGTCAAGTAGCGCGTCGATGGCGTGCTTCCGCCCCTCATCACTTCCGCCCGATTCGCTCACCAACACGACCTTGTCGTTCTGTTGGGCACGCTCAATAGACCCCGTGACCATCGCGGAGGCGTACCTGGTGATTGTCACTTCGTCAGAAACGAAGCCAATGGCCTCACTGGTCCCCAACCGCAGCGACCGAGCACGCGGGTCCGCCGAATACCCCATCTGCTCCGCAATGTCCCGTATCTTGCGCGCGGTCGATTCTGCTATGCGCGTTCCTTTGTGGTTGTTCAAGACCAAAGAGACGGTGGAAACCGAATAACCCGCTTCTTTCGCAACCTCGGCAAGAGTGACGCGTCGCACCATTTTGCACCCCCCACCTAATCAGTCCAAACAGCATATGCACTGTGCGGCGCAACCTAGCAGAGCGACCGAACGACAGAACAAGCCAACATGATGCGCTTCACAATCAACTGTTTGAAACTTAGTGACATTGCGCGCGCCTGGCGGTAGTTTTATAAGTGCTACATCCATTTAGCACCTCGAAAAGTCGTTGTAGACCAAGAGATTGGAAGGGGCAGCCAGGTGGCCCAACTAGCAGCAAACCTAAAGAACAAGTCCTACATGCAGAACTCGGTTGCGATTCTGCTTTTCTTCGCCTCAGGGGGCATCTGGTGGTCCTTCTTCAGCTGTGGCTAACGAAGCCAGCGGCTGAAGGTGGCCTCGGGTTCGACGGAACCAAGGTCGGACTGCTCTACTCCGTAAACTCAGCGGCGACGCTGATCATCATGTTCTTCTACGGAACACTCCAAGACCGCCTAGGCACGAAGCGTCACTTGGCGATCCTCATTGGCGCCATCGCCACGCTGGCCGGCCCATTTGTCGTGTTTGTCTACGGCCCGCTGCTACGCACCAACTACATGCTCGGCGTGATCATTGGAGCCGTCGTTCTTTCAGCCGGGTTCATGGCTGGAGCAGGCCTCATGGAAGCAATCGCTGAACGCATGAGCCGCTTGCACAAGTTCGAATACGGCCAGGCCCGCATGTGGGGCTCATTCGGTTACGCCATCGTTGCTCTGATCGCTGGTTTCGTCTTCGTCATTGGTTCATGGACCTTCTACAACCTGTTCGACCAGCAGATGTTCCCCGACTTGTACACCGATCTCTTCGAAAGCAAGGCAACCGGTGAACGCGTCTACGGCGTCCTGAACTCAGCCCAGGTCTTCCTAGAGGCAATAGTGATGGGCCTCATCCCGATCCTGATGCGCAAAGTCGGTGTCAAGAAAGCACTCCTGCTTGGTGTCACCGTCATGGCTCTGCGTATCCTCGGCTGCGCCGTCTTCGATGACCCGATCATCGTCTCCGCAGTGAAGATGCTCCACGCCATTGAAGTCCCGCTCTTCATCCTGCCGATCTTCCGGCACTTCACCCTCCACTTCAACCCGCTGCTCTCTGCCACTCTCTACATGGTTGGCTTCCAGATCGCTTCGCAGATTGGCACCGTCATCCTGTCCACCCCGATGGGTGCACTGCGTGACTCCATCGGCTACCAGCCGACGTTCTTCGTGATCTCCGGCATCGTGGCTGTTGCAGGTGTTTACGCCTTCTTCGTCCTGAAGCCGGACGACAAGGATGTGTTGGGTGACCCCTTCGTCCTTGACTCCAAGAAATCCGCCTAAGTCCAGTCCAGACACAGTTAGCCCCAGCAAAGACGCTTCATAAGGAGTAAAGCCGTGAAAGAACAACTAAAAGCAGCAGAAGCCGGCGTTGCAGAGATGCTCAAGGACCGCGATGACCGCTGGTACCCCACGTTCCACATCGCGCCACTGGCGGGATGGATGAACGACCCGAATGGCCTGTCCTTCTTCAAAGACCAGTACCAGGTCTACTTCCAGCACCACCCCTACTCACCACTTTGGGGCCCAATGCACTGGGGCCACGTTTCCTCCGACGACATGGTGAAATGGAGGCGCGAACCAATCGCGTTTGCCCCATCAGTTGAAGAGGACCGCGACGGGGTTTTCTCCGGATCTGCTGTTGTTGGTGAGGACGGCGAAACGCTCTACGCCTACTACACGGGCCACCGCTGGCGCAACGGTGTGAACGAGGACGAGGGCAACCTCCAAGTCCAAATGATGGCCACCTCCAAAGACGGCATCACGTTCGAAGACAAGAAGATGATCGTGGACTCCCCTGAGGGCCTACTCCACTTCCGCGACCCCAAGGTCTGGAAAATGGGCGACACCTGGCAGATGATTTTTGGGGCGTCCTCGAAAGAAAATCGCGGACAGGTCTGGTTGTACACCTCCAAGGACATGCACGACTGGACGTTCGAACGCATCGTCTTCCAAGATCCTGACCCCAACGTGTTCATGTTGGAATGCCCTGACATGTTCCCCCTGGGCGACAAGTGGGTCCTGCAATACGGGCCGATGGGACCCATCCCCCAGGAATACGGCTCACGTAACGGACACGGATCCGGCTACGTCGTTGGCAACTGGGCACCGGGCCAGGATTTCGAACCGCTGACTGAATACAAGATGTCGGACTGGGGCCACAACTACTACGCGCCTCAGACATTCGAATCCCCTGACGGGCGCCGCATCGCGTTCGGGTGGATGGGGGCGTTCACCCTCCCAATCGCGACCCAGGAGAAGGACCAGTGGAGCGGGCAGCTCACCATTCCAAGGGAACTCACCCTGGATGAGGACATGAACCTCATCTCCAAGCCACTCACTGAGTTGACCGCGCTGCGGACCGACACCGTGGACTTCGGCGCATTCGACATGGGCGTGAACGACACGTTTGTCCTCAGCGAGGACGCGGGTCCGGTGGAGATTGAGGCCGAATTCGACCTCGACGCCACCACGTCTGACCGGATCGGCTTCCTGGTTCACAAGACCAGCGGCTGCTCCCACACGTTCCTTGGCTACGACGACCTGGCCGGAACGGTGTTCATCGACAGGCGCCTCACGGGCAACGGAGATCGCGGCTACCGCGCGGTGCCTCTGCGCGGATCGAAGCTGTCCCTGCGGATCTTCATCGACCAGGGCTCCATCGAGATCTTCGCGAACGACGGTGAAGAAACCCTGACCTCGCTCAGTTTCCCGAACGCGGGTCCACGGTCTGTGGAACTCACCAGTGAGTCCGGCACAATCGCGGTTTCCTCACTGAAGATGCACAAGCTGGCAACGATTTGGGAGACCCCCGACCGGTAGCCCGCACGCCTCTTCTCGTGGGGGCTGATAGCTCCCCTTCGCGTCAGTCCCCGCCGCCTCGCCCTCGTCAATCAGAATGCTGCAGAGTAGTCTGATAATGACGAGGGCGAGGTTCTTGTGAGCCTCGACCCGGATAGGAGAAAACCATGGCCACTAAGGATCAGAGCGCGGCGGAGGACGCGCAATGCGACTGTAAGAAGTGTGCGTGCCTGATCTGTAGGGCCGCCTTGGGCACGGATGAGTGTGCGTGTTGCGCCCATGGGTGTTCGTGTTGCGGTGACCAAACGTCGGAGAAAACGTGTGATTGCGAGGACGACTGCGGCTGTTCCGGCGGCGACTGCAACTGCGGTCACGGGCCTTGCGACAGTCAGACGTGCACATGCGCATGCGGTTGCGGCGGCCATGGCGACGCACACGTTTGCCCCGTATGCGGGATGGTTGTTGACGAAACCCATGATTGCGCGTGCATTGTTCACCGCCACAAGGGGCCGTTGAAGGCCCGCGCCTACGCGCAATGCGGGGGTCAAGTACGCGGATATGGCGGGCGTGGACCTGCCCTCTACCCAAGGTTGTCCGCCCCGGCCGCAATAGGCCTGAAAGTGCTGGTCACAACCGATTTGGTTTTGAAAACCGTGGCCATAAGCAAGGCGCTCAGGTCAAACGACAAGGGCTGGATTCTCCCACTGGCGATCGTGAACTCAGCGGGGGTTTTGCCGGCGTACTACCTGTTCAGTCGCGGTAAGAAGTAGCGCTGTCGAGGCCCGTGCCCGGGGCCCCGCGGGGGGCCTGCTGGGAGCCCCATCTGCCGCACCTCGGGCTTGCCGCACATCTGCCGAGGCCACACCCCTCCCCCGCATCTGCCCCGACTTTGGCCCTGTCGCGCCCCGACAGCCGCGGCTCCGCGCTAGGAGCGCCGAAACCGCCGGCTCAACAGTCGCCCCATGCACAGAAAGCTCCAATAGGACTTCAGGAGATTCAAACTATCGAAGGTTGTGGTCGATTATCGAAGGTTGTGCCCGGGAACAACCTTCGATAGTTAGCCACAACCTTCGATAGTCCGTGTTGTGTAACTCCGAACACCCGTTTTCGGCTGCTCCCATCAACGCCTCCCGGTGTTAGCACCCACTGGTTCCCTGTTTGGCCCCACTGGTTCCCTGCTCGCACCCGCTGACTCCCGATTCGCCCCGTTGCCCCGCTCTGGCTTTCTAAGACCGAAGGATGTGGCAGGTGATCGAACGATATTCCCGGGCACACGCTTCGATTAGACGCCACATCCTTCGGTCAGGCACGCGGACCCCATGTCTACCCGACTGGCCATGCGCCTAACTTGCGAAGGCGCTCCCGAGATGCATCCGAGACGCAGCGCGCTAGCGCACTGCCTAGGAATGCCTGCGGAAGCACAAGCAGATGCCCACAGTGCACTCCCGCGGTAGGTCTCAAAGGTTAGATCGTCATTACCGCTTTCGGTATCCAGCCGCGGGGGTGTTGATCGGGTATCTGTTGCCCAGTTTGAATGATGCCCCCCCTTTTTTCATGGTGGAGGCTGGCGCGGATACGAAAAACCCCTCAAAACTACATAGCGGGGCCGAAACTACATAGCGGGCAAAGATTACAGCGTTTTTATTGCTGTTTTGTGTCCCCGTATGTAGTTTCGGTCCCCGCATGTAGTTTCGAGACAGGTTTAAGCCCCCCGAAGTGAACGATCCGGTCAATGCAACCCAAATTTCAAGCACCTTGAAGTACCTAGCCCGCATCAAAGGCGTAACAACCCCTGGGCGGTACACCACAACACACCGAACGCACTCCGTATGCACTCCGCATTCACTGCGCAGTGAATGCGCATGCACATTGTTCGGTTGGATCGCCTGTTCGTAGCCGCCCCAGAATCCCTCACTCAGGCTTTCTCCTGGGTTGTAGTCAGATTTCCTGTTTGTTGAGGGTTAACCTGCCGCACCCCTCGATAACCCGCACACCGGCGGTGCACTCGCACATGCATGCTGGCCGGTATCCGACACAGTCTTCCAAGAACCCAACTACGACACATGACCAATGACTACACAAACTACAGCCCCCATATGAAGAGCCGCAAACGGCAGGTGCGCCAAGAAGGCAGATGGGATTTCGCGATAAAGGGGCAAGGCCCCAAAAGGCTGCTTGCGCCCAGGCTTGAGAAATCCTAGATGTCCCGCTGGATGGTGGATGTCCCGTTGAATCCCCGATATCCGCCCCCGACATCGCGGATTCAAGAGGACATCGCGGATCTAAACGATCTCTTCTGGCTCAGATGGGGCTGCTTGGACACACTTTGTGTTGCTTGAACGCAGGTTGTGTGAGCTCAACACACGATGTGTGCACGCACAACGTGTGTCCAGCTCACACATCGTGTGTTGAGCTGACACAACGCGCGTTGGAGCAAGCTCCCGCCCATCGGTTTCACACGACACGCGCCAAAGCCGCGCTCCCCACGCAGGATCCACACAACCCAAGATGGCCCCCGGCTCACTGCACGCGTAGACGCCACATCCCTCGGCCAGGGTCGGGAACGACGTTGCAGAGAGTTCGCGGAGGGGCCGGCGAGGGTCGGCAGAAGGTCCGCACGGTGTGTTACCTCGATAGGAATTGGCGGTTGCGGCGGGGGTCAGCGGAGGTCCGCACGGTGTTTCACCTCCATGGGAATTGGCGGTTACGAAGAGGGTAGCCGGAGGTATGGAGGGGCCCCGCACAGGGTCCGGCAGAGGTCAACCGAGCGCCCTATCCGCGGGATCGTGGCAAAGTAGTAGCCCGGGTGGCGCTGAAACCAGCACCCACCCGGGCTACGATCTGGGCCGATGATGAAGGCTCGGCTTCCAACAGCGCCAACGGCCACCAACACCAACGGTCACCAACCCCGACGGCGGGCTAACGGCGCGAACGGTCACCAAAACAAGCGGCCACCAACACCTACTGCGCGGCCAACGCCTCCACCGGCGA
>CAZTTD010000012.1:0-33357 GCA_964616925.1 uncultured Actinomyces sp. | reverse complement strand
CACCAAAACAAGCGGCCACCAACACCTACTGCGCGGCCAACGCCTCCACCGGCGACACGGAGGAAGCCTTCCGCCCCGGCAGCACTGAAGCAGCAAGCGCAGCCACAACGGCAACCACCACGATCACTGCCCACTGGCCCCAAGGAACCGCAATGACGTAGTTACTGACCCCAAGCGGCAGGGACATGAATCCAACGATTCCGAAATATGCTCCCGCAAGAAGTCCCGCAACGGTCGCAACACCCGCTATGAGGAGCGCCTCCCAAGAGAGCATCGCACGCACCTGCTTCTTCGTCATTCCCAGAGCCCTCAGTAAACCGTTTTCCTTCATGCGCTCCGCCACCGACAGTGACAGCGTGTTTGCTGTGCCAACAAGGGACACAAGGACAGACACGGCAAGCAACGCGACAACAACCATCACCAAGATGTCAACAATCTGATCCACCGCCGCACGCAGCGCGACTGAGCCCTCAACCCCCAGGTCCGGACCCATCTCCTGAATCTCACCAACGACCGTCTGGTAGCGGTCAGGGTTCGCCAGCTTCATCCACGCTTGGATTGGAACGAGGGCGACCCCGAACTCCTGCGCGGTTGCTCCACTGACCACGAAGCGCATCCCATCGGAAAGCGTGTCGTCAGCAACCGCGGTAAGCGTCCTGCACTGGCCCTCGATACACACTTCCACCTGGTCACCCGTCTGGGCCTGCCAAGATGGAACCGCAATCTGACCGTCCTCCAAAGTGGAGATGTCATTGCGAGCGATCTGGTCCAAGTCTGTGCCGTCAACCAGAACGCCCTCGTAAGAGGTAGTTCCGTCCCCGCTAGGCGCGTTCACCTGTGCCTGTGCGCCCAGCGCAACCACAGTCGCCTCTGCGTCGTCACTTTCCAAAAGCGCTGCCACCTGTTCCGGCGTAAAACCGGACGCGGGCGCAGTAACGACCAGATCAACCGGAGCGGACGCATCCAGGGTCGTCGCGGCGGTAACACGTAGCGACTGCGCACCCAACGTCACCATGGAAATCAGCGCGACACCAATAAAGATCGCGATCCCGGTAGCCGCGGTGCGTCCCGGCGTGCGAGCCGTGTTCGCGGCCGCAAGACGCACGCCTTCCGACCGACCAAGGCGCCCAACAGCCCGCGTCATAAGCGGGATAACCGCCGACAGCCACACAATCAAAGCCGCAGCCGTCAGCACCGCACCCAGCAACACAAGCGGGAAGCGCGCCAGCTTCATATCCGAGTCGTCAACCCCGATAACACCAAGCGCCGTAACCGCGCCCAACGCCACCGTCATAATCCCAAAAATGATCCCGATAACCGTTTGCTTGCGGCCCATCTCAGCCACCGTTGAAACCTGCCCGGCGAGGGCGGTAACCGGCGACACGCGCGAAGCATGCAACGCGGGACGCAAGCCCGCAAGCAGCGTCAACAGAGTACCAATCACAATGACCACCAACGCTTGGGTCGGGCTGACGGACGAAAGCGCTGTCCCGTATCCACGCACGACTCCCAGGGCAGTAGCGATTGCGGTGCCACCGAAGACCCCCACCAGAACGCCAGCGATGGAGCCAATCAAGCCCACGGCCCCCGACTCTAGGATCATCAGTCTGCGAACCTGCTTGCCCGTTGCGCCAACAACGCGCAACAGCGCCATCTCACGTTCCCTCTGCCGGAAAATCACCTGGAACGTCGTGCCGACCACGATCATCGCGACGCCCGCTGAGATGACCGGGAATAGAAGGAGCATGATCGTAAGACCCGCCTGGCTGGAGTTTATGGATCCGAGGGCGTCGTCCACCGCCGCATTCCCGGTTTGCACTGCAACTCCGGTCACGCCATTTTGATCCAGTGCGGTTCGGATTGCGGCGACAAGTTCCTCTTGCTCGGTCGCAGACGCCTTATCTCCGGCCGCCACCAAGAGCTCTGATGGCTCCCACCCCGGCGCCAAGACCTGCATCGTTTCGCTGCCTACAAGCAGGTCTTCCGTCCCCAACGCGATGTTGGTGCCAGAATCCTCCGCAACTCCGACGATCTGTAGGTCGTGTGTTGCACCGTCACCATCTTTAACGGAGAGCGTAGAGCCGACATCTAGGTGGAGACGCTCAGCAGCGGAAGTAGAAACCAAAGCCTGGTTAACGCCGAGCGGCATTTCACCGCGCTCAACGGCTGGGGCGCGCAGCGTCCCTTCCTCCACTATCCCGGTCGGGATCCACGCGGCTGACGCAGAAGCGCCCGCCTGTTCAAACCCGGTGCGCCCCAGCGGGTAGACCTGCGAAACGCCCGCCACGCCCTCGACGGCACTAATCGTGTCCGTGAGGTTCGGAAAGTCGGCCTCTTCCTCGCCCCCCAAAGACGCGTAGTCAACTGAGACGACGGCTGCAACACCCTCGTAATCCCCCGCTACCTGGTCACGAATGCCGCGGTTCAGCGCGCCCCCAAAGACTAGGGAGGCCGCGACGAACGCGACGGAGATGGCCACGGCAAGAAGTGTGGCGATGTACCTGCGTGAATGATGTGCCAGATTGGCCTTGACTAGGGTGAGCATTAGGAGACCCTCTCCAGCTCCTCGGCCGTCGGCTGCCACAGGTCGGCCGCGACCTTGCCGTCTTTGACGACGACAACACGGTCGCTGCGCAACGCGACGCCGTGGTCGTGGGTCACCATAATCACGGTCTGCCCAAGGTCATCTACTGCGGCGCGCAGCAGGGTCAAAACCTCATCGGTGGAGGCGGAATCCAAGTTACCCGTCGGCTCATCCGCCACCACGATCGCGGGCGCGGTTACGAGGGCGCGTGCCAGCGCCACTCTCTGCTGCTGCCCACCGGACAACTGCGCTGGCAGGTGGTGTAGACGGCTTTCGATGCCAAGGCTGTGGACGATCATCTTGTACAGATCCTCGTTCACCTTCTTACCCGCAAGGCTGCTGGGAAGGAGGATGTTCGCCTGGGCGTCTAGGGTTGGGATCAGGTTGAAACTCTGGAACACGAAGCCAATGCGATCCCTGCGAAGACGTGTCAGCTTGTCGTCAGACAGGGCGAACAGGTTCACGCCTTCCAGCTCCACCGCGCCGGACGAGATGTAATCCAAGCCGGCCAGCACATTCAGCATCGTTGACTTACCCGATCCGGACGGTCCCATGATCGTGGTCAACTGCCCCTTGTAGAATCCGACGGAAACGTCGTCGAGGGCGGTAACCGCAGTCTCACCTTTCCCGTACTGCTTGGTCACGTTGCGCAGCTGCGAAACTGGCGCGGTGCCGAATGCGGGATTGGAGGACTCCGCTGGCACGGGGACCTGTGAACTGTTGTATGAGTGTATTTCTGTCATGCCCCTCAGCATGCCACCGCCGGGGCGCCAGCATCATGGGGGATTTCCCTGGTTAATCCCTAGTCGGGCCGGGTTATTCCTTAGGAATCCTGGCTTTCGTGGTGTTCTTCACTTTCGGGTTGGGGCGTTGCGACTTCCGTGTACCACTCCGTCAACGTCTCATCATCCGTGTCCAGCCACTCCCCCGCGCCCTTGCCGCGCTCTGTCGATCCCGCGGAGAAAGCGAAGTCGTCACCATGTTGGCGGATGCCGCGGCGAACGCCCTCGTCAATAGCGACAGACGCGTAACGCCTGCGCAGAATCATGGGATCTGTGGACAGGTCCTTCCACCACGCAACCATCAAGAGGACCAGGATTATGGCGAAGGGGAGCGCCGATATGGTGACCAGTGCTTGGAGAGCGCTCACCGTCTCCTCTCCGCCTGCCAGCAGCAGCGTGATGGCAGAGGCCGAAAGAGCCAGTCCCCACACGGCCGTCATCCGCTTCTTCGGGCGCGGCTTACCGCTTTCCGCGATGGTTGCCATGACCAATGATGCGGAGTCCGCGCTGGTCACAAAGAAGATCACCAACGCCGTCATTGCAATCACGGACACGACCATAGTGAATGGCAGATTCTCTAAGACCTTGAACAAATATTCCTGGCTGCTGGACGCCTCACTAATGCCCGCGCCCTCAGATTCGAACCAGATGGCGGAACCTCCCAAGGTTGAGAACCAGAGCAGGCAGACGATCGAGGGGATGATGATGACGACGGTCACGAACTCTCTGAGGGTGCGGCCGCGGGATATTTTCGCGATGAACATCCCCACGAAAGGTGTCCAGGACACCCACCATGCCCAGTAATAGGTGGTCCAGCTCTCCATGAACTCCGCCGCCTCCGGGCTTGAGGACGCGGACATGGTCAGCATCGGTCCCAAGTCGGATATAAACGCGACCAACGAGGACGGAATGAAGTTCAAAATGAACAGGGTCGGCCCGGCAATGAACACGAAGAGGGCGAGGCCGACGGTCAACCCCATGTTGATGTTTGAAAGGATCCGAATACCGCGCTTCACACCCGAAACCGCGGAAAGGATGAACAGGCACGTCATGATCACCATGAATGAGACGACGAAACCATTGCCGAATTCTCCCCACCCCGTGACTATCTCCGCACCCTGACTAATCTGCAGCGCCCCTAACCCTAAGGAAACCGCGGTCCCGAAAAGAGTTACCAGAATCGCGAAAATATCGACGACCCGGCCCAGGGGAATCGCTAGACGCTCTGAGAATATGGGGGTGAAAACGGCGGAAATTAGCGGCGAGCGCCCTCGACGATATGCGACATACGCAATGGCTCCGCCAACCAGACCGTAGTAGGACCACGCCATGGGCCCCCAGTGGAGTAACGTCTGCGCCATCGCGGCGTACATGGCGGGTGATGTGCCGCCCTCGATCTCAAAAGCCGGGGGCACGTCCAGGAAAAACTGGAGTGGTTCATAGGGTCCGAAGAACAGCAACCCGATACCCATGCCGGCGGAGAAGAGCATGGCGATCCAGGATCCGGTTGAGAATTCCGGCTTCTCATCATCGGTGCCCAGGCGGATGTTGCCCGTGTAGGAATACCCCACGACCAGCATGTATACGAAAACTGAGATCGTCAGCGCCGTAAAGAACCACCCGGTGTTCATGGAAACCCAGTGGACGCCGGCATAGGAAGCGCGGCCCAAGCCTTCGGAGTCAACAATCCCAAAAATTACCATGGCGATGATGACTGCGAGGGCGATGCCGAACACCCACCAGTCCGTTCTGAACCGCTTGTCGTTTTCGTCTACCGCGATTCCCGGCAAAAGTGCCGGGTGGAGCGCGCCGTTAGCGGCGACGAGGTCACGAAGATTGCGTTGGTGAGAGCGGTGCTCCTCCGCGTTGCGGGTCCTCCGCCTTCCCACCGGTTTCTCTGGGTCTTCCGCCGAGTCCTCAGTTTGGTCGGCCTGGATCTTAGAGTTGTTGTGAAGACGCATTGGCTTTAGTGATGTAGACAGCCCTTCTGCAAGGGGAGGCCCCACCTTAGAGACGCCGGGTTCATTACGCCCTTCCCTAAGACAAGGAACGCAGTGAAGCGGCTCACCAACTTCAATGCGTCTTCCACAGAATAGCAAAGCAAGGTTAAAGCGCAACACCAGAGCCGGTTCGTGTATCCGCCCACAACACTTGGGGAAGACGCGCCGATAGCGGGACAATGGAGCATATGACTACTGAAAAGAACCTTCGTCCTCGTACCCTATTCTTCGACGTCGACGGGACTCTGGTAGACCACGGACTCCCGGTTTCCCCCGCTGTTCGCGATGCTATCCGCAAGGCGCGGGCCAACGGTCACCTCGCTTTCTTGTGCACTGGGCGCAGCCAGGCCGACGTGCAAGACTACGTGCGCGAAATCGGATTTGACGGCGAAGTCACGAACGCGGGTGCCTACGCGAAGGTCGGGGATAAGGCGATCTTGGGGCGCACCATGACCGCGGACCAATCCGCCCGCCTCATTGACTACGTGACGGCACTGGGCGTGGGCGTAATGGTGCAAAGTGACACGGAGACCTTTGGCGACAAAAGGGCGGTTGACCTCACCACAATGCACGATGAGCAGGTGCGCGCCAAGAGGCTGGAAGAAGCCAAAGCCCGCGGTGAGGTCGACCAGGACGCAACTGAGGAAGACACCGGAGTCCAGTCGTTCGCTGAATGGGCGCAGACGTTCCCCCGCTTGGACAAAGTGAACCACGCGGAGGTCGTCAAGGTCATCTTTGTGAGCGACACAGTGGAAGATCTGGACAAGATCCAGGCTGAAATCGGGGATGAGTTCCAGGTGGTTCCCGGAAGCATGCCGTTCACCGGTGGTTCTTCGGCTGAAATCTGCGTCGCGGGCGTCAACAAGGGTTTCGGGATCATCCAGGTCTTGGACCATTTGGGTTTGGATATCGAGGACGCCGTGGGCATTGGCGACAGTTGGAACGACCTGGAGATGTTCCAGGTATGTGGCCAAGGTGTCGTGATGGCCAACGCCGACCCGGAGTTAAAGAAGTACGCGGACATGGAAACCGCCAGCGTCCAGGAGGACGGCGTAGCCCGCGCACTTGAGACCCTGGGCCTGGTGTAAAACCGGGAAACGACCACCCACAATAATCCCTGAGGAAACCCCGTATGAGCACTGAGTCCGTTGCTGTTGCCCGCCTAACCGATGAGGTTGAGGAAGAAGGCTACCGCAGAAGACTCAGCGCACGGCACGTCCAGATGATTGCTCTGGGTGGTGCTATCGGGACTGGACTTTTCTACGGATCGGCCGAAGCGATCCAGTTGGCTGGCCCTTCGATACTTTTGGCGTACCTGATTGGTGGCGCCGTGGTGTTCCTGGTTGTGCGTGCGCTTGGAGAGATGTCTGTCGCGGAGCCGGTTCCGGGTGCGTTTAGCTACTACGCGTACAAGCACTGGAGTCCGAAAGCCGGTTTCGTTGCCGGGTGGAACTATTGGTTCACGTACGTCGCAGTTTCCATGGCGGAGTTGGCAGCAGTTGGGGAGTTCGTGAACTACTGGCTGCCAGGGTTCCCAAAGTGGTTGACCGCTGCCTTCTTCCTGATAGTAATCACCGGTGCGAACCTGCTGACAGTTAAAGTATTCGGTGAGTTTGAGTTCTGGCTGGCCCTCATAAAGGTTCTGGCGGTCATCGGCATGATTGTCTTCGGAACGGCAATCGTGATCCTTGGCCTCAAGACCCATGACGCGGCAGTCACGCCCTCGTTCACCCACCTTGTGGATCAGGGCGGGTTCTTCCCCAATGGGCTGCTTGGTACCACGATGGCGCTGGTCGTTGTCGCGTTCTCCTTCGGCGGCAGCGAACTGGTTGGCGTGACCGCGGGCGAAGCGAAGAACCCGGAGCGCACCATCCCCAAAGCGATCAATCAGGTCATTGTGCGCATACTGGTCTTCTACATCGGGGCATTGGCCGTCATCATGGCCGTGATCCCGTGGAACACAATCGACGGATCGATGAGTCCGTTCGTCCAAATCTTCGACACCCTTGGCATCCAAGGCGCTGCGCACATCTTGAACTTCGTGGTGATCACGGCCGCCGTATCTGTGTACAACTCAGGGTTGTACACAAACGGGCGCATGCTTTACACGTTGGCTGAGCAGGGAAACGCGCCAAAGTTCCTCTCCCGCATGTCCGCAAATGGGCAGCCATGGGCGGGGATTCTGGTGTCCTCACTGGTCACGGTCTTTGCGGTCGTTGTCGTCATGGTCTGGCCTGACTTCGCTTTCGTATTCCTAATGGGTCTGGCAACATTCGCGGTTGCCGCCTCCTGGGTGATGATCACGTTGACGGAGTACAAGTTCCGCCATGGACTCACCCCCACTGAACGGGCCGCGCTGAAGTTCCCGCTGCCCGGACGAAACCTGGCGACCGTCATCATTCTGACCTTCATGGCTGGAATATTTGTCTTGATGCTCTTCTCCCCTGCTTTCCGTCTGGCCGCGATCCTTGGGCCACTGTGGATTCTTTTCCTTCTTGGTGCCTACCGTGTTTTCCACAAGAAACGGGCGGACGTCGGCTGACTCCAATGTGGACGGGTGGCGCATCGCGATAAGCGCGACCTCGCGACGGATGTGACCTAACGACGGGTGCAACCTTCCGACGGATGCGAAACCGCGATTGTGGACGGGGCCAACTTCGCGACGGGTGCGACGTTAGGGTTGAGTTCTGGGCCAGGCGCCCTCGGTATTGTTCAGTGCAGACCAGAATCGGTGGACTCTAATGACGACACAAGAAAAGCAGGCAACATCCCCCGCGGTGGAGGTCGAAACCGACCCGTACCCCAACGTTCCCAAAGCGTGGTACAACATCGCTGCTGACCTGCCAGAACCCATTCCTCCACATCTGAACCCGGGAACGGGTGAGCCGATCACGGTAGAGGAACTCCAGGGCCTGTTCCCGCGCGCGTTGGCGGAACAGGAACTCTCAACGGAACGCTACATTGAGATCCCGGAAGAGGTCCGCAAGGTCTACTCCACTTGGCGAACCACGCCGTTGCGCCGGGCGGAGCGTCTGGAAGAGGCACTTGGGACGAAGAGCAGGATTTACTACAAGTTTGAGGGCGCAAGCCCCGTCGGCAGCCACAAGCCGAACTCCGCTGTTGCGCAGGCATACTTCAACTCCGAAGAGGGCGTCACGAAGCTCACGACCGAAACCGGTGCGGGCCAGTGGGGCAGCTCCCTGGCGCTGGCAGGCGCAATGTTTGGCATAGACGTTGAGGTCTGGCAGGTGAAGGCTTCGTATGAGTCGAAGCCGTACCGCCGCTACCTGATGGAGCTCTACGGGGCCCAGGTGCACTCCAGCCCGTCCGAACTGACGGAATCCGGCCGGGCCATTTTGGCCGAGCAACCGGACACCACCGGTTCACTGGGTATGGCGGTCTCTGAAGCCGTTGAAGTTGCGATGAAAGACCCGCAGGCCAGGTACGCTTTGGGCTCAGTTTTGAACCATGTTGTGTTGCATCAGACTGTGATTGGTCAGGAGGCCTCAGACCAGTTGAAGGAGTTGGGCGAGGGCGCACCTGACGTTGTCATTGGCTGTGCCGGTGGCGGCTCCAACTTGGCCGGGCTTGCGTTCCCGTTCCTGAAGGACGTCCTAGCCGGTGACGCGGAGACCAAGGTGATCGCAGCTGAGCCGGCGGCGTGCCCATCACTGACGGAGGGTGAGTACCGCTACGACCACGGCGACTTCTCCGGAATGACGCCGCTTTTGAAGATGTACACGCTGGGTAAAGATTTCGTGCCGGATCCAATCCACGCTGGTGGGCTGCGTTACCACGGCATGTCGCCGGCGTTGAGCCACACGGTGAAATTGGGGCTTGTGGACCCGGTCGCCGTTGAACAGGATGATGCATTCAATGCGGGGATCCTCTTTGCGCGCACCGAAGGCATTGTTCCGGCCCCGGAATCAACCCACGCCTTGGCGGCTGCGATTGACCACGTGAAGAACTCCGATGAGGAAGAGGTCATTGTGATTGGCCTTTCAGGACACGGCCAGTTGGACCTGCCGTCCTACGCTGCGTTTGTTCCCGAGTACAAGGATCCGTCCGAAGACAAGTAACAACACCTCTCCAAAACCAGAAGTAAGCGCACAAAGGCTGCCAACCGTTTCTCTGGGTTGGTAGCCTTTCGCGTGCTTGCCTGCGAACCCTTTCTCTAGGTTGGCACCCTTTTCCGTACCTGCCTGCCTATCAGTCCGCGGCCATTAATCCTCCTAGGTCGCAGGCGCCCTCTTCGAAGATACATAGCGGGGCCGGAGATACATCAGGGGGCTGAAGATACATAGCGGGTAAAGATTACAGTGTTTTTATTGCGATTTTGCGACCCCGTATGTATCTTCGGCCCCGCCATGTATCTTTGAGTGGCCAGAGGGGTGCTGGTGGTCCTGTTTGTTGCGGATGAGCCTGCTTGTTGTTTGTTTTCCTGCCTGTTGCGAGTGCTCCTGTTTATTGCTGCGCGGGACCGCCCGGCATCCGGAATCCTGTTGCAAACCGGCTTTCGACACACGCTGCCACTTCGTTCTGGCTTGCTTCGGGGCCGCTCGCCCTAGGACAACCGAATGTGAGGGTCGAACCCAAGTGTGCAATGAAGATTGCGCCCAAAATCAGGCCCGACTCCGAACGACAGGCCAAAGCCGGCGTCCGCAGCCTAACGACATGCCCAAACCCGGCACGCAACTACACCGCGCCCGCCTCAAACTTCCGTGATCTGCCTATGCCACTGCTGCAGGGAGCGAACCCGCTGGGTGCCCCGCAGGTACTCGGCAATACCAAGGGCAGCCATGTTTGCCTCTGACGTCGTCGTGACATACGGGACCTTCGCGCGAATAGTGGCTTTACGGATGTAGGAGTCGTCGTACTCTGATTCAGGCCCAGCCGGCGTATTGATCACCAGTTGCACGTCCCCATCCAGGACCAGGTCCGCAATGTTTGGGGAGCCTTCATGCATCTTGTTGACGACTTCGGAAGCAATGCCGTGCTCGGCCAAATACCGCGCTGTCCCTGAGGTAGCAAGCAACTTAAAACCCGCCCCCGCCAGCGTACTTGCCGAGGACAACAGGTTGTCACCCGGGCTTCCCGGACCCAGGTCGATGCGATCCCTCTCTGCAACCGTCACCAGCACACTTCCCGACGTGGGCAGCGCCGCAAGCGCAGCGTCCTCCGCCTTGAAGAACGCCAGCCCAGGATAGGATGAAATCCCCAGCACTTCACCTGTCGACCGCATTTCCGGCCCCAAAAGCGGATCCACCTCAGGGAACATGTTGAACGGGAAGACCGCCTCTTTGGCCCCAAAGTACGGGATGACCTTTTCGCGTAACCCAAGGGACTCAAGGCTCTCCCCCAGCATCAACCTAGTCGCCAAAGACGCCATATTCACGTCGCAAACCTTAGAAACCAGCGGCACCGTACGCGATGCACGCGGATTCGCTTCCAGCACGTAAACGACTCCGTCCGAGATCGCATACTGGACATTGATCAAACCAACGACACCCAGTTCCACTGCAATCCGAGCCGTATAATCCCTAATCGTGCCCAGTTCCGCATCGGGAATCGTCACGGAGGGCACCACGCACGCGGAGTCGCCAGAGTGAATCCCCGCGTACTCAATATGCTCCATCACCGCCGGCACGAACGCATCGCGCCCGTCGCACAGGGCATCGGCTTCGCACTCCAGGGCGTTCTCCAAGAACTGGTCAATCAGAATGGGCCGTTCCGGTGTCACGCCCTCCGCGGCATCCATGTAGTCCCGCAGCCGGGCGGCCTCGTGAATAATCTCCATTCCGCGCCCGCCCAACACATACGAGGGCCGGACGATCACGGGAAACCCAATGCTCTCCGCGGCCGCAACGGCCTCATCCGCCGTCACAACCATGTCCGATTTCGGCATGGGGATTCCCAGCCTGTCCATCATGGCACGGAATAGATCACGGTCCTCTGCAAGATCAATCGTTTCGGGACTGGTCCCGATGATCGGCACGCCCGCTTCCTTCAGATCCCGAGCAATATTCAGCGGCGTCTGCCCACCAAACTGGCAAATGACACCGCTGGGCTGCTCCCGCTCAACAATCGCCAGAACGTCCTCCACCGTCAGCGGCTCAAAGTAGAGCCGATCCGCCGTGTCGTAATCCGTGGAAACGGTCTCCGGATTGCAGTTCACCATCACCGTCTCAAGCCCCGCATCGCGCAGAGTGTAGGCGGCGTGCACGCAACAATAATCAAATTCGATGCCCTGCCCAATGCGGTTGGGGCCGCCGCCCAGCACCATAACGCGGTCCGGCCCGGGTGCGTCACTCGCGAATACGCCTGCCGGGGCGAGGGCGTTATCCTGCCCGGACGCATCACCCGTCGGCGCGGCTTCCGTCGGCGCGGCTTCGTTCGGGGCGAGGGCGCCCGCGTGCGCGTGTGCGTCAGTCAGCGCAGCGTCAGTCGGCGCGTCACCCGTCGGGGCGAGGGCGTCCGCGCGCGCGGGGGCTTCAGTCGACGAGGTGGACTCTGCCGCGGGCAAGTACGTGGAGTAGTAGTACTCGGCGTCGCGCACGCCGGAGACCGGCACGGCCTGGAACCGATGCGTGATGCCGTGGGTGGTGCGTTGGGCACGCACTTCGCCCTCGCTCACATTCAACAGCGACGCCAAGTACGCATCGGACAACCCGCTTTCCTTGGCGCGGCGCAGGGTGGAGGCGGGAAGGCTTGCCAGGTCGCCCTCGTACTGAACCACCTCTTGTTCCACCTGCCAGACCCCTTCCATCTGTTGAAGGAACCACAGGTCAATGTCGGTTGCGTCCGCCAACTCCTGAGTGGTCACGCCGCGGCGCAGCAGTTCGTAGAGCTCATACTGGCGCTGGGAGCTGGGCGCTTGGATCGCGTCCATGAGTTCGTCCGTGGGCACATCGGATAGGGCGGCGACACCAAGGCCGTCTCGCCCATTTTCCAGACTCCGCACAGCCTTACCTAGGGCCTCCTTGTACGTGCTCCCGATACTCATCACCTCCCCCACTGCGCGCATCTGGGTTCCAAGACGGTCCTGCGCGGCGGGGAACTTCTCAAACGCCCAGCGAGCCATCTTCGCAACCACGTAGTCGCCGCTCGGCGTATATTTGTCCAGCGCGCCGTCACGCCAATACGGAATCTCATCCAGGGTGAGACCGGCCGCCAGCAGCGTGGATACCATCGCGATGGGAAGCCCGGTTGCTTTTGAGGCGAGGGCGGAGCTGCGGGAAGTGCGCGGGTTGATCTCAATAACGACGACCCTGCCGGTCTTTGGATCATGCGCCATTTGCACGTTGGTGCCGCCGATGACACCGACCTCACTCACGATCTTGTGCGCAATGTCCTGGAGCCGTTCTTGAAGTTTTTCAGAGATAGTCAGCATGGGTGCGGTGCAGAATGAGTCTCCCGTGTGAACGCCCACAGGATCAACGTTTTCTATGAAGCAGACGGAGATCATCTGGTCTTTTGCGTCCCGGATGACCTCAACTTCTAACTCCTGCCAACCCAGGATCGACTCCTCCACCAAGATCTGGTCGATGGGGGATGCTTGGATCCCGCGGGCGGCGACGGTGGCCATCTCGTCCTCGTCATCCACGAAGCCACCGCCGGTACCACCCATCGTGTAGGCGGGGCGTACGACCATGGGGTAGCCGACCTCGTCTGCAAATTCGAGGGCGTCCTCCACGGTCGTTACCGTCTTTGATCGCGGGGTATCCACGCCGATCTGGGCCATGGTGCGTTTGAAGGTCTCCCGATCCTCACCGCGTTCAATGACGTCGCGGGTTATGCCGATCATCTGGACGTTGTGGCGCGCCAGGATGCCCTGCTCTTCCAACTGCATGGACAGGTTTAGCGCGGTCTGTCCCCCAAGGTTGGGCAGCAGAGCGTCGGGCTTGGCAACCTCAATGACGCGCTCAAGGCTTTCCACCGTGAGGGGTTCAATGAACGTCTGATCTGCCATTACGGGGTCGGTCATGATGGTGGCGGGGTTGGAGTTTACAAGGGCAACCTCATACCCCAGTCCGCGCAAAGCCTTACAGGCTTGAGTGCCGGAATAGTCGAACTCACAGGCCTGCCCAATGACGATTGGGCCGGAGCCGATGATTAGAACCTTGCTGATGTCGTCGCGTTTGGGCATTGTCCCCCCGAAGCGGAAATAGGTTCGCGGCCCCTGGGCCAGTCGCTTCCAACCTGCTTCGGGGCGGGTCGGTTTGAAGCTTAGAACGGCGTAAACCCACGCGCGCAAAGTGACCATTTTTGGAATATGTCGGAGGGGGCGGAAAACAAGCAATCTCAGCACTACAAGGGCACCGCGGTGAAAGGCTGTCGAACGGTGCGCGACATCAATCACACTCTCATCTAGAAAAATGCATGACGAGTCATGTATATTTAGTTGCACAGGACTTAATACCCATTGAGAGGATTTCACCCATGTCTGAACTTCGTATCGCCGTAATCATTGGCAGCACGCGCCCCGGACGCGTTGGCCCGCAGGTTGCATCCTGGGTCATGGAGCAGGCCAAAGACCGCCAGGCGACCTACGAACTGATCGACTTGGCAGACATCAACCTCCCATTCTTGGATGAGGCCATGCCGCCAAGCATGCACCAGTATCAGAACGACCACACCAAGGCTTGGTCGGAGAAGATCGGCTCATACGACGGCTTCATCTTCGTCACCTCTGAGTACAACCACTCATACCCCGCGTCCTTGAAGAACGCCATTGACTACCTGTACCAGGAATGGAACAACAAGTCCCTAGGACTGGTTGGCTACGGTTCACTGGGTGGGGCACGCTCCATTGAGCACCTGCGTGGAATCGCGGCAGAGCTCCAGTTGGCTGACGTTCGCCAGCAGCTCTCCTTCTCCCTGTTCACTGACTTTGAGAACTTCTCAACCTTCAAGCCGGGCCCGCAGTACACCGATGCCGCACAGACCCTGTTCAGCCAGGTCGAAGCTTGGGCAGGTGCGCTGAAGCCGCTGCGCAGCAACTAGAGGGGACGCGCGGAAAACATGGAGTATTCAAGGGCGGCGATATACGCCTGGGAAGCCATGTTCCGCGCGACCACGCAAATTGCGCGGGATCTGGCTGCAGGCGACGCCTGGGGCGAGCTCAGTCAGGCAGAATACGGCGTCCTTTACACATTGACGAAGCAGCCGGAAGGCATGCGGATCTGTGAGTTGGGAAAGGACGTCCTTCTCACGCAGACCGGTCTAAGCAGACTGGCTGCGCGCCTGGTTGGTAAAGGACTGGTTGAGCGAACCCCTGATCCACAGGACGGGCGCTCAGTGCTCCTGGCTCTGACAGAGGCGGGACGCGACGCACAAAAGCGAATCGGGCGCATCCACGCCCGGGAGATCACGGAAGAGATGACAAGGGTCCTCACGGAAGAAGAACTCTTCGACCTGGGAACTCTCTGTCAAAGACTTCTGGATCCAACAGATAACTGAATATAGAAGATGGGCCGGTGGAGTTCTCCACCGGCCCATTCTTTTTGGGCGGGGCTAAGACAACCACGCGCGTTGCTGGCACCGTCTGCGCATGACTTTAATCTTTCCGCTATAGACAAAAGGCGCATCATAAAAGTGGCTGTCGGCGCCAGCTGCTTCGTCCCTTGCTTGGTTAATTGCTAGGTGGACACGTCGTTCGCGGATTCCTCTCCTCAGGGTGCATCACTGCAACACGAGCATATGGTTCGCGGACTGCGGGGTAGGCGTGGCGTCTGAGGATGAAATAGGGCGTTGTCGCCACAAAAGGTTCCGATGTGGCAAGAAGCGGGGGTCGACTGATTGACGTGGGTGTGCAGGGTGCGTCCGTCGCATTCTTGCCGCATTGACACCGTTTGATGGGATCCGGTGGCCCTGTAACGACCGTTAGGTCGGATTGAGGGCCGTCGAGGATACATACGGGGGTCGAAGATACATACGGGGTAAAAATTACAGCGTTTTTATTTGCTTTTTGCTACCCCGTATGTATCTTCGACCCCGCTATGTAGTTTCGACGCGGGTTACGGGCGCTGCGAAGGGTCCATGGGCGAGTGGATGGGTTGCAGCGGAAGACTCACGGACGAGTGGATCGAGCGGTTCCGGAAAGTACAAGCACAAGTGGACTGGTTTGCGGGAAAGACTCACAGACGAAGGTGATGGGCGCCGTGGGAACATTCCCTGCTTGTTTTGTTTTCTAAGACCGAAGGTTGTGGCACATGATCGAGGGTTAATCCCGGGATTAACCCTCGATGTTGGGGATAACGTTCGGTCTTAGGATTCGGCCGCGCCCATAAAATCCGGACCGGCCGCGGATTTAGCCTACGAAAGCCTGGACCTGCCCCCGTGCAGCTTGGGCACAAGCACACCCACCAGCACGAGTACATGCACGCGCCAGAGGCTCGCCCACCACAGCCCGTTTTATGAAGAGCCGACAGACCGAGACAAGCGGAGACGAACCGCAGACCAAGCTCAGGCCAAACACCACCCGAACACAGACAAACCAAGACGGAACAGAGTCCACAGACAAACAGAGCAATGGGCCGGTGGAGTTCTCCACCGGCCCATCACTCATGCCCGCTCACATCGAAGAACAGGCCACTTCAACTACATCATCCCCTGGAAGGAGAACTTGAAAACCAGCTCTTCAGCCGGGATCAGGAACTCCTCATGAGGGCGTGAACCCCATGTGTCATCCCCTGCCACGCCACGCCTGACCAGTGCCGGCCTGATGAACGTGTTGTGGATCGGTGGCAACTCATTGTGGTGAGCCGCGGACTCAATCTCAAACGGGCTCCATGGCATGGCAGAGAACTCCATTGGGACGGGCGCCTCAAACCGCAGGCCAAATCCCTTCGGATCCGTGACTTCCGCCCAGCGAACACCGGAGTGGCTGCCCGCCTCTTGCGGCCGCAAGTAAGGCGTCAACTGCTCGGCAATCTTCTGCTGGTACACGCCAACACGTGCGCCCAGACGGCGGTCCGCATAGCTTTCCTCCGGGCCCTCCCCATACCAGGTGAGTTCAGAGAGGTCGGCATCTGCCTTGAACAACATCCCGAACTCAGGTAGGTCACCCAGCCCCTCACCCGGCCTCAAGGTCAACGTCACATCAATGCGCCCGTTGCCGTCCACCGCGTACTCCACCGAGGCCGTGCTCTCTGGCACCGTCGGTAGCAGGTAGGTGTAGGTTACGATCGCCTTGTTGTCGCGTTCCTCAAGCGACGGGTTGTCCGGTGCCTGCTCATGCTTCGCGTAGCGAGAGGCCAGCAGCCACTGTCCGTCTTCAAACGGCGCACTCCATCCCCGTTCATTCGAGGTCGGGGCATGCCAGAAGTTCGGCATCGGCGATGACTTCAGTAGATCGCGGCCGCCATCCCCGGTCATCCCATAGCGGTATGACTGCATACCGGCGTGGATGCGGGAGAACGAAACGGAGAACCGCTTCCCATGAATCCCGATGTTGTGGATGCCGTTTACAACCGTCGGAGCGGGAACTTCCGCGGCCTCAACAACGCCCTCGACCTGAATGACACCCTGCTCAGCAGCAATCTCATAGCCGGCGCGCTCCCATGGCTCATCGGAGCGCAAACGGAACGACACGTCCACCGTGTACTCCCCCGGAACTTCCGGAACAGTGATGGGCAGATCGTAGGTCTCAGTCTGACCGGGTGCGACATCCGTTTCGAGGACGGCCTCTTCCAAGACCTTCCCCTCACGCGACAGTGTCACCACGCACTCATACGCGGACGTATTCGTGAAGTTGTACCGGTTGCTAAGCGTCAGGCGCGTGCCGTCCACTTCTCCACGAATGCCCTGGTAGAGGTACTTTACCTCCTGCATCCGCGGCGTCGGGGTGCGGTCGGCGAAGTAGATGCCGTTTCCACAGAACTCCTCATCATGCGGAGTCTCCCCGTTGTCGCCACCGTATCCGTAGAACTGCTTCCCGTACCGGTCCGTCATCAAGATGGCTTGGTCCGCGAAGTCCCAGATGAAGCCACCCTGGTAGAGCGGATCCTTGTACGCCAACTCAACGTAACGGTCCACCGCGCCGAAGGAGTTGCCCATGGCATGTGCGTACTCACAGAGGATGAAGGGCTTATCCCTGTTCTCCTTCAGGTACGCCTCCACCGTTGCGGCCGGGGTGTACATCTCAGAACGCACGTCCGTAGTTTCGGGGTAGCGCGGATCCCAGAAGACGCCCTCGTAGTGAACGGGACGGCTATCCACGTCACGGAAGTAGTCCGCGACCTTCAGGATGTCGGTACCACCGAAGGACTCATTTCCACACGACCACATGACGATTGAGGGGTGGTTCTTATCCCTCTCATACATGTTCGCCGCGCGGTCCATCAGGGATGGAATCCACTCTGGTTTGTCGCCCGGCACGGCCTCATCCACAGACGTGTTGTGGTACCGGATGCGGTCCCACAGCCCGTGGCTTTCCAAGTTCATCTCATCGATGACGTAGAAACCGTACTGGTCCGCCAGTTCGTAGAAGAAGGAGTTGTTCGGGTAGTGGCTGGTGCGGATAGAGTTCAGGCCCGCCTGCTTCAGCAGAATCAGGTCCTCCTCCGTCTGCTCCCGCGTCATGACACGGCCATCCAGGCCGAATTCGTGACGGTTCACCCCGACGAACACGATGCGCTCACCGTTGATCTTCAGAAGCCCGTCCTCAATCCCGAAGCGGCGCACGCCGACCTTCAGTGGGATGTATTCGAGGACGTCTCCGTTCGCATCCGAAACCTCCACCTGTGCGGAATAGAGGTGCGGATCCTCCGAGCTCCAAAGGTGGGGGTCGGTGACGGTCAGCGTGAACTGGCCGTCCTCGCCCTTCTCCATGGGAAGCCCGGCGAAGGTGGCGTTCACATCGCCCTCGCCCTCCAGATCCACGTTAATTTTGACGAGGGCGGACGCTAGGTCGTCGCTCACGTCAACTCCGACGTGGATGTCGCGGGCATGGGCGCGCGGGTAGGTGCGCAGTACGACGTCACGGAAGAGACCGGAGAACCGGAAGAAGTCCTGGTCCTCCAGCCATGAGCCGGACGTCCACTTGAAGACCTGTGCGGCTAACTTGTTCTCACCCTCCACCAGGTAGTCCGTCAAGTCGAACTCTGATGGGGTAAATGAGTCCTCCGCGTATCCCACGTAGGTCCCATTCAGCCACAGCGCAATGGCGCTTTCGGCGCCGTTGAACGTGATGGTTACCCGTTCACCTTCCTCCGGTTTGCGATCCAGGGTGAATTCTTTGACGTAGCACGCGGTCGGGTTGAACCGGGTTGGCGCGTTGGGGGGAACCACGTCATCTTGACCGTCCCACGGGTACTGCGTATTCGCGTACTGGGGACGGTCATACCCCTCCATCTGAATGTGTGCGGGAACGGGAATGTCGTCCCAGGTCGAGGTGTCGAAGTCAACGGCTTCAAACCCCTGCGGAACCCTGTATGGGTTACGCGCGTACTGGAACTTCCACATACCGTTTAGTGGCTGCTCATAACTGCTCTCTTCCGCCTTCTGCTCCTCAAGGGAAGCAAACCAGCGGTGATCCGAATGTGGGGCCATCCTGTTGACGGCCACCACCAACGGGTCAGAAAGTAGCGATGGGTCGAATGTCATTTAACTGCTCCAAGAATTCCGTTTGAGAAGCTCTTCTGAAGTACAAGGAAGAGAATCATGGTGGGTAGTGATGCGATAAGCACCGCCAGCATCAGGACGCCGTAGTCGGTGACGTATCCAGCAGTCAAGCCGTTGGTCAACATTGGCAGCGTCTGGTACTTAGCCGGCAGGATAACCTTCGGCCACATAAAGCTGTTCCACGCAGCCATGAACGTAATGACGGTCGCGGCGGAGAAGGTTGGCTTCATCATGGGCATGTAGATGCGAAGGAAAATAGCCAGTTCGCCCAGCCCGTCGATTCGAGCCGCTTCCATCGTTTCATGAGGGAAGGAGCGGGATGACTGACGGAACAGAAGGATAAGGAATGGTGTGGCAACTGCTGGCAGAACCACGGCGAACGTGGAGCCCCAGAAGCCTTTAAGCATTCCGAATCCTGCGAACAGGGTAAACAGCGGGATCATGGTGGCGGCGAAAGGAATCATCATTGCCAACAGGATGACCTTCATCAGGTTGTCCTTGCCGCGGGAGTGGTAGATCTCAAACCCGTAGCCGGCAAATGAGCAGATGATCAGAGCCAGGACAGTGGTGACTACCGCGTTGATCGTGGAGTGCATGAGAGCATTTCCCAGACCAAAGTTGGCGGTCAGATTTGTCCAGTTATCTAGGAACTTCCCGCCGGGCATCATACGAGCACCAAGCACGTCACGTGATGAGTTCGTTGAGGAAACCAGCATGAAGTAAAGCGGGAATAGGGAGAATAGCGACCAGATAGTCAAGAAGATATATCCGGGAGCTTTGCGAAGGTTCTTCATTACCTTAGTCACGCTTATCACCGATCCTCATTTGGATGAATGCCAGCACGGCCACCAAGATCAGGATCGCGTACGAGATCGCTGAAGCGTAGCCGAAATTGTCATTCAAGCTGAACGCGGTGTTGTACAGATACTGCGACATCGACATGGTCGTGTTAGCAGGGCCGCCCCTTGTCAAGTTGAACGGCTCATCGAACAACTGCAGGGTTCCGTTTGTAGACATGATCGCGGTAAGAACGATCATCGGTTTCAACTGCGGAACCGTGACGTACCAGAACGTCTTAATGGGGCCAGCACCGTCCAGACGCGCGGCCTCCAATGTTGCGGGGTCTACGTTCTGCAGGGCCGCCAAGTAGAAGATCATGTTGTAGCCAGTCCAGCGCCACAAGAGGCCGATAATGATCACCGCGCGGGCTGTGCCTGGTTGGCCCAGCCAGTCGATGTTGGAGTTGATTAACCCCAGCCCCTTCAGCATCGTGTTCATGGTTCCCTCTGTCGCGAACAGTGTTCGGAAGACCAAGGAGTACGAAACCAAGGACACCGCGGCTGGAAGGAATATCGCGGTTCGGAACAACCCCTTGAAGCGTAGGTTGGGGTTGTTGAGCATGTTTGCCAGGATCATTGCCAGCAAAAGCATGATTGGAACCTGAATGATCAGGTAGATGAAGGTGTTGAAGAGCGTCAGTTTGAAGATTGGATCCTGAAATAAACGCGCGTAGTTGGTCCAAAGAGGATCCGCCCATGTCATCCGCGATCCCTTGCCTGTCTGCAATGACAGGATGAACGCCTTGAACATGGGGTAGAAGCTCATTACTGCGATGAGCGCTGCGGCTGGCAGCAAGAAGGCCCAGCCGGTTAGGTTTCTGCGTTGGGGAGGGGACATTCTGCGGGCTTCCCGTTCTGCTTCGGGATTCCTGCTGCCCTTTCTTGATAGAGGATTGCGTCGGCTGCTTTGCCGCGCCTCCGTTTCAACTGCTTGCACGAGTTCAGCTTTCGTGTCTGCTCCCACGGCCGGATACCGGGGAAAGAAAGAGTAAATGCACCGGGCCGTACCGGTGCGGATGAAAGACTGGGAAAGCACCAAGTGCTCCCCCAGTCAATCAACGAACTACTGCATTGCGAACTCTACCTGCGACTGAGCGTCAGCCAGCGCCTTGGAGAGGTCAGTACCGCTCATGTACTGAGTGGCTGCAACACCAATGGCGTCACGGCCTTCGTAGTAGTAGGCACCCGTGTTGTTGCTGGGGACCTTTTCGCCGAACTCAACGACCATTTCGTAGATGGGCTGGTCGTTGAAGAAGGGCTGCGGCTCCTGGTAGACAGGGCTGGAACCAGCGGGGATCCAGTTGGTCACAGCACCGGACTGCGGCAGGATTACGTCAAACAGTTCGGTGGATCCAGCGAATGTCGCCGCCAGGAAGTCCATTGCCAGAGCCTGGTTTCCGGTGGAAGAAATGGCCCACGAAGAACCGCCGTTTGCGGAATAGTTGGTTCCACCAGCAACATCCAGCCTCGGCAGGTTCGTCATCTCCCACAGTCCCGCCTGATCTTCAGCAGTCTGGATGGAGCCAACGATCCAAATACCGTTGATGGTGCCTGCAACTTCGTCATTGACGATTGAGCCAATGTATTCGTCCCAGGAGTTCTTCTCAACCATCACACCGGAGTCCACAAGTGCGGCGTACTGTTCCAGAACAGCCTCAACCTCAGGGGAGTCAATGGTGGGGTTGCCGTCTGCATCAAACAGGGAGGCGCCGGAGGACTGCAGCATCATCATGATCATGTCTGCTTCACCGCGAACACCGGACAGCAACGGCTTGCCGGTCTTCTCAAGGACAACCTTGCCCTTTTCGATGTACTCATCCCACGTGATGTCTGTGAAGTCATCAATCGTGAAGCCGGCTTCTTCGAGGACGTCAATGCGCAACGCATCGATTGCCGTGCCGGAGTCGAACGGAACCGCATAGTTCTGTCCGTCAATGGTGGAGTAATCCACCACAGCGGTGGGGAACTCTGCGAAATCGATGGGGCCATCAGTCATGACACCGAAAACGTCGGGGTAGTTGATGACGTTCTTCTGTGTCGCGTTGTTCTGGATCAGGAAAATGTCGGGGAGCTCTTCCAGCGTGTCCGACATTGCCAAGGTGGTGAGCTTGGTCTGAATATCATCCCAAGGGGTCTCAATAATGTTGAGCTTGAAGTCTGGGTGATCCTGCTGGTAAATCTTCTCAGCTTCCTGCATGGCGTTGATGTTGAACGCCGGGTCCCAAGCCCAAACAGTGAGCTCATTGCCTTCTACGGCGCCGGCGTCACCGCTGGCTGCCCCGGAATCGTCTGCCTTCTTATCTCCGCCGCCACAAGCTGCAAGCGCGAAGGTCAGCGGCAGTACAGATGCGACTGCGAGCAGCGACTTCTTACGTAATTTCATGCTCTCTTGTTCCTTTACCCTAGGGCCGAGTACCTGAGGATCTTGATCAGACCAACGCACCTCACCACTATCGCTGCAGTTTGGCTGGTAACTTGACTAGTTTCCTGCGCTAAATCTTCCTTGACTCGGTCACCATTGATAACGTTATCAATGTTGTGCCTAGAATAACAGTGACCCTCCCCAAGTTCGGTTACAGTCAGGTAACACTCCCGTGACAAGATAGAACTCACGCATCGGCGATGTTGACGGATCAATGAAGTCCGAAAGAAAGGCGCCCGTTGAGCAACAAGAAGGCTAAGTCCGCAAAGAAGAGGGCTCCCTCTTTAGGAGACGTCGCCAAACTGGCGGGCGTTTCTCCCCAGACTGCTTCACGCGTGTCCACAGGGTCCTCCCTTGTCGCACCCGACACGGAACAGAGGGTGCGCGAAGCGATGAACCGCCTTGGCTACTCCCCCAACATTGCGGCGCGCGCACTACGGCAAGGGGAATACAAAGCTATCGGCGTCGTAACGCAACAACTGGACCGCACCGGGGAATCCCTTACAACTGCGGGAATCGTGGACGCTGCCGAACGGCACGGCTACACGGTTACTGTCGTGCAAGTCAGTCAGCCGGAAACCGATGACTTGAAAAAGGCGCTCTCCCGGTTGGCTGATCTTCCCATCGACGGCCTCCTCATCGTGCGAATCGGCCATGCTTCTAGTGATCTGGTCACACTGCCACCACAGCTTCCGGTGACCGTATGCGACTCCCGGCTCACTTCCTACTACCCGTCGGTGAACGCTGACCAGGTCCAGGGCGTGCGACAGATCATGGATCACCTCTTCGACCTTGGCCACACCAACATAGCCCACATCGCTGGCGCCCTGGATTCATACCCAACGGTCGTCCGCCGCGGAGCCTTCCAGCACGCTTTCCTTGAAGCTGGCCTGCCCCCGGGGAAGGTTTTCCAGGGCGACTGGTCCATAGAGTCCGGTTACGCCCTGGGACCCAAGATCGCGGCCGACCCCGACATTACGGCCGTGTTCTGTGGCAACGACGAAATGGCTTTTGGACTCATGAGTTCGCTGGACAAACTGGGGGTGAAAGTCCCCGAAGATGTCTCCGTGGTTGGTTTCGACGGCACCAACCTGTCGGCCTACACGAACCCACCGATGACTACGGTCGACCAGGACTTTAGGATGATCGCTAACCGTGCGGTGGATCAGCTCCTGGCGCAGATAACCGGGTCGGAGGAAGTTTCCCGCGACCCGGTTCTGACGCCCGTGAAGTTTATTGTCAGGGAGTCTACTGCTCCGCCAAGGAAGCGTTGACCGCATCGGTGAAACGGGTGAAGCCAGCCAACCCGTCCTCGTCCTGCTTGTAAACGCCCGCGTGTTCAAGGACTTGCGCGAAAACGTCCCCGACCTCACGCTGAATCACTTCGTCCACGTTTTCTTCCGTCACCTCATCGGCGAATCCAGCCGCCCACTGGGCGTGCTCCGCTGTTAGAGGGTCCGCGCTCAGGTCCGCGCCCGCCAAGAGCGCCTCTCCGACGGCTGCCAATTCCTCTTTCAGTCGCGACGGCAACACCGCCAGCCCCATCACCTCAATGAGCCCGATGTTTTCCTTCTTGATGTGGTGCAACTCAGCGTGTGGATGGTAGACGCCCAGCGGGTGCTCTTCAGTCGTGATGTTGTTTCGCAACACTAAGTCCAGCTCAAAATCCTCCCCACGCCTTCGCGCAATGGGGGTGATCGTGTTGTGCGGTTCGCCGTCGGTGTGTGCGAAGACGAACGCATCCTCATCCGTGTATTCCCGCCAATGCCCCAGAACGGTGTCCGCCAGCTCCACCAACCTCTTCGGATCCGCGCCCCGCAGGCGCAGCACCGAAAGCGGCCACTTCACAATGCCCGCCTCAACGTCCTCGAATCCAGAAAAACTGACCGGCTTAATGACGGGCGCCTCTTCCATCGCGAACGTGTACCGCCCGCCTTGGAAGTGGTCGTGCGCCAAAATGGATCCACCAACGATCGGCAGGTCCGCGTTAGAACCCACGAAGTAGTGCGGGAACTGGCCCACAAAGTCCAGGAGCTTCCCGAACGCTGCCGCATCAATCTTCATGGGCGTGTGCTCATCGTTGAAGACAATGCAATGCTCGTTGTAGTAAACGTACGGGGAGAACTGGATGAACCACGGCGACTCATTGATCGTGACGGGAACCGTGCGGTGGTTCTGGCGCGCCGGATGATTCACGCGGCCCGCGTATCCCTCATTTTCTGAGCACAGCAGGCACAGCGGGTATTCCGCCGCCGGCAGGTTACGCGCTGCCGCAATGGCGCGCGGGTCCTTTTCCGGTTTCGCCAGGTTGATCGTGACGTCCAGCGGCCCGTACTCCGTGTCTGACTTCCACGCGATATCCTTCACCATCCGGTCAACGCGAATGTAGTTCGTGTCTTTGGACAGCCCGTAATACCAGTCCGTCGCTAGGGCCGGATCCTCTTTGTAGAGCGCGGAAAACTTCGCGTGCACCTCCCGGGGCGCGGGTGTCAGCGCACCCATCAACGCCGTGTCGAACAGGTCGCGATAGACGACGGAATCCTGCTCCACAACTTCGCGAGCCACCGCGTCATCCGTCAACTTCTCCAGTATTCCCACCAGTTCCGCGGGTTCTTCCCCGGTCGGGGCGAGGGCGGAAACGTGCTCACGCCGAGCCCGCGGAATGTAGGTATCGCGCCCCAACACGTCCAACAAACTGTTGATGGCCCACACCCTGTCCGCCTGCGTTATCAGGTCCTTGTCCAACGCGTAGTCGACCAGGAGGTCCAGCTGTTCACTAACCAGTTCTGTTTGTTTGTCAGCCATTACCGTGCCTAACCCGCGATGACCGCGCCGCCGGTGGGGCGAATCCGAACGATCGCACATGCGCCCTCGCCCAAAACCGCGTCGACGCCCGCCTTGAACTCTTCGGCTTCGTCCTGCGGAACGTACGCCTGCACCGTACCGGCAAAACCGCCCCCGTGCACGCGAACGGCGCCGCGGCCACCAAGGAGTTGCTGCGCAAGCGCAATGCTGAGTCCAACAGCCTGCTGCGTTGGCTGGGAATCGGAGTAGATGTTCTGCAGGAGCGTCGCGGAGGAGTGACCGGAGTCCTTCACGTGCTGGAGGAACTCATCAAAACGGCCCTCAGCCAGCGCCTTTGACTGCTCCGGAACCCGCTTGTCCTCATTGAAGAAGTGGATTGCGCGCAGGACCGCACGGTCACCTGCGGCTGCGCGCGCCCCCGCCAAGTCCGCCCAGAAGTCTTCGGGCGCCACTTCCCGCAGATGCGGCTGATTGAAGTGGCGGGCGACGGCGCCCATTTCCTCTGTGATCGCGGAATAGTCGTCCGTCAGGTCCGCGTGGTCAGCGCCAGAGTCGATGATGCAAAGGACGTGCCCCGATTCGGGCATTGAAAAGTCGATCTCTTCCACCACCGGATGGTCGGGGTCCCCGAAGTCGACGCTGATGACGCCGCCGACGGAGGATGCCATCTGGTCAAGAAGACCGCTTGGCTTCCCGAAGTAGACGTTTTCTGCGTACTGGCCGATCTGCGCTAACTCAACGGAGGAAAGCTCGTCGTTGCAGAACAGGTGGTCAAGTACGCGGGCGATGAGGACCTCAAATGCGGCCGAGGACGACAGACCCGACCCACCCGGAACGTTGGAGTGCGTCGCGATGGTGGCACCCCCGACCTCATACCCCCGTTCCGCAAGCGCGGCGCAAATTCCGCGGACGAGGGCGATTGACCTGCCCTCCTCCTCCGGGCGCGGCGCCCAATCCCCAACCTCAACTACGTCGGCGGGGTACTGGGCGGAGATGACGCGCACAACGCCCTCGTCATTCTTCGCGGCCGCTGCGACGGAGTCCAGATTGACAGAGGCGGCAAGGACGTTGCCGTGCTGGTGGTCTGTGTGGTTTCCACCCATCTCCGTGCGGCCTGCCGCGGTGTACAAAGAGGGGGGCTCTTCGCCCGTGTCCTTTTCAAATAACACAATTAGGTCTTCAAAACGTTGGCGAGCCTGCGCTATTTCTGTTGGGGTCGGTCCGTATAGTTCGGCCAGTTCTGCGTCGGAGAGCTGGTTTACAAGGGCGTTCATGGTCCTAAACCTCTATCTGCTACTTGGAAGTGTCTGCGATGCCAATGCGGAAGGTGTGTTCTTCTCCGGGTGCCAGGACGACAAGGTCCGTACCCGTGTTGAACGCGTTTGGTGGGCAGGTCATGGGTTCAACGGCGACACCTGCCCGGTCCTGGTTTTCACCCGTGTAGACCTGCACCCACCTGTCATAACCGGTCAGGCTTACGGCCCGTCCGGTGTTTGGATCAAGGAGTTCAACTGCCCACGGTTCTTCCGGTAGTCCGCCGAAGGCGTGGTCTATTGCCAGGCCGTCCAGCGAACGTCCCTCCGTCAAATCCATGCCTGCTTCACCCACCCCAACTTCGGCTACAGGTGTCATGGTTTCGTCGACCTCAAGCACGGTCGTTGCGGGCACCGTCATCACGCATTCATCGGCGGGTACTCCCACGCTCAGGTACGGGTGGACGGATGCGCCGTAGGGTGCGGGCTCTTCCCCGGTGTTGGTGGTAGTTACCGCTACCTGCAACCCGTCGTCGGTGAGGGTGTAGGTGGCTTTGCTCTCCAGGAAGAAGGGGTAGCCGTCAGTGGGTTCGATGGTGGTCTTCAGCGTCACGGAGTCCGCGCTCTGCTCAGTTATCTCCCAGTCGGAAAGGGCGCGCAGTCCGTGGAGCGCGGCACCGGTTTCCGGTTCGTTCACGGGCAGGTTCTTGATTTCCCCATCCCATTCGTACGCTGCTCCCGCAATCCTGTTCGGCCAGGGAACCAAGACTTTGCCACTGTACCCGGGTGGCGTGACGCCAACCTCATGGGAGAGGACTAAGTCGTTTCCCCCAAAAGTGAGAGACGCAAGTCCCGCACCCTCCTCAACAATCGTTGCGACGTAGGCCCCATGTTTTATGTGAGCAACCACAAGCAGTCCTTTCTGCGTCCGATGCGGTGTCAAACTGACACTTCTAATGAGAGAATGGGAACGTTATCAATCCTCTTGTACCAAGGATAGACGCATACTCGTAAAAGTAGGAGGGATTAACGCCCACAACCTGAGCGACCGCCCTCTTTTAGGGGGCTGCTGCTCCGCTGACAGTGCAGCCAGCCCCCTCGCTTGCCACCAAGATTGGAAAGATCAATGGACCAGACCCCTCAGCCCGCCGCTGGACGCCTCACCCTTCCCATTGAGACGGGAATTGACGCGCAGATCCACGAACTAATGGAGCGCCTCCAGGTGGATGCGGTTCGTAACTCTGACGGCACTGAGTTGCCCGAATGGGTGTCCGACGGGCTGACCAAGGTCTACTCCACATACTTCCCCTCCCGCGGGGACGAAGAGTGGGCGGTCTCCGTCCCGGAGCAGCGCGTGCGCCAGTACCTGATGTCTCATCCCGTCACGGCCCCCGACGCGGACCCCTTGAAAATCAACGTGATGGAAGGATACCTAGGGGCCCAGTTCGCCCCCGACCTCCTGGCCGACCGCTCCCTTTACTGGCAGGTCATCAACCGCACAACGGGTCAAACCCTTCCCACGGACGCTTGGACGGTAGAAGAAGCAGCGCCGCTGCCCATGAAATCCCGAAGTGAAGTTGTGGGTGAATACCCCGATGATGCTGTCTCAGCTGTCGTCACCATCAAAAACCCGGAGCCATTCCACGTCTACACCATCAACTTCTTAGCGAAACAGATCTGGGACTCCACTCAGCTCTACAACTTCATCACCAACAACTGGGCCGCAGATCCAAGCCGCCGCAAGGACCGCACATACGACGTTGCCTACCCCTCCACGTGGGAGCACGTGAGGGACGCCCTCCCCAAATGGCTGGCGGACCACCCGGAAGTGGATGTGGTGCGGTTTACAACCTTCTTCTACCACTTCACTTTGGCTTTTGATGACAGCGCCCTCGAAAAATACGTCGACTGGTTTGGCTACTCCGCCGCCGTTTCGATCCCCGCCCTGGAAGACTTCGCCACTGAGTACGGATACACGCTGACCCCGGAAGATTTCGTTGACGCCGGCCACTACAACACGCCGCTGCGCGTACCCACCCAGAAGTTCCGCGACTGGATTGACTTCACGTCACGAAGGGTGGCGCGCCAAGCGCGGGAACTGGTCGCCCTCGCCCACAAAGAAGGGCGTGAGGCCATGATGTTCCTGGGTGACAACTGGATTGGCACTGAACCATACGGGCCGTATTTTGCAGAGATTGGTTTGGACGCGGTGGTGGGTTCGGTTGGGTCGGCGGCGACGTGCCGGATGATCAGCGACGTGCCGGGCGTGAAGTACACGGAAGGGCGTTTCCTGCCCTACTTCTTCCCGGACACTTTCAACCCGGAAGGCGACCCTACGGGGGAAGCCATCATGCGCTGGTCACAGGCGCGTCGCGCGATTGTGCGCAGGCCGCTGGACCGCATCGGGTATGGCGGGTACCTGTCGCTGGCACTGGAGTTCCCCGAATTCATTGACCAGATGGAAGAGATCGTGGAGGAGTTCCGCTCCATTCACGATCAGTCGGGTGGGGCGCTGCCCGCGAACGCTAAGCCCGTCGTTGCCGTTCTGAATTCCTGGGGGCGCCTGCGCACCTGGCAAACCTACATGGTGGCGCACGCCCTTTGGTACAAGCAGATTTACAGTTACGTCGGTGTCATTGAGGCGCTTGCGGGGCTGCCCTTGGAAGTGCGTTTCATTTCGTTCGAGGACGTGGTGTCCACAAACGGCAGCGTTCTTGAAGACGTGGATGTCATCATCAATGTGGGTGCGCGGGACACGGCATTCTCTGGCGGCAAGGAATGGGACGCCCCGAAGCTGCAGGCGCTGATCCGCCAGTTCGTGTGGGACGGTGGCGGTTTCATTGGTGTTGGGGCGCCGACGGGCCGCACGGGGGCGTCGGGGCCGACCCTGGTGCTAGAGGACGTACTGGGTGTCGACATGGAAATCGACTGGACGCTATCCACAACCAAGCATCCGGAACCCGACGTGGATACGCACTTCATCACGGAGGATTTGGACGGCGCCTTGGACACCGGGGAACACCCGGGCGATGTCGTAGTGACCGGCACTAACACCTCAGTCCTTCGGTCTGCGGATGGGACCGTGAAGCTCTCCGTGAACCCATACGGGAACGGGCGCGCTGTCTACATCGCGGGCCTGCCGGAAAGCAGCCAGAACATGCGACTTCTGTACCGGGGGGTGCTGTGGGCGTCGGGGAACGAGGACGCATGGGCTTCCGTGCCCGTCTGTGAAAACCCGCAGGTAGACGTGGCTTGGTACGAGGGCGTTGGGCGCATGTTCGTGTTCAACAACTCCGCGGAACCTCAGTCGACAGTGGTTGTGGGCCCGGGCGAGGCCCGTAACACAGTGGAGTTGGGTTCTTACGAAAGTGCGTGGATCCAGCTCTAGGCCGGTCGTCTCCTAGTCCGGGATCCGGAACGGCGATGATTCCGGGTGCTGAACAGGCGCAATGTAAACAACAGGTGTCGGTTATTCTGTTGTGATGAATCTCATTGTGTTGCGTTGAGCGTCCGGCATCGTCGCCGATTTCTTCGTTCACGCCGTCGTGACTGAGGAGGCGAAAACGGTGAGCGCTCAAAACTGTACCCGAAAGCGTCCTATCAGACCCCGAAGCCGGTGGCGCTCCGTGCTGGCGGCTTCTTCTGTGCTTTTGTTGGCATTGGTCGGGGTCCAGGCTAATGCGGCGGAAGTTCCGCCAGAAGAAGGAACCTCAGATTCCAACCATGTGGAGTCGGACCTGAGGGATGAGCAGTATCTACCCAGCCCGCTTCGTGCTTCCGAACCAACTGGAGAACCAGGGGCAACAGCGGGCGTCGGCGCCAGTGCGGCGTACACGCAGGCGCAGTGCCAAGCGCAAGTGTTGGCTTTGGTCAACGTGGAGCGCGCGAATGTGGGATTGCCACCGCTTATTTTGAATGAGGGCCTGAACTCCATTTCCTATATGTGGTCTGATTGGATGGCTACTACGGACATATTCGAGCACCTGCCAGTGCTATACGGTTGGAGCTTTTGGGAAGCCACCGGGAACATTTCGGGTGGAGAAAACATAGCTGCAGGTCAACCTACGCCCGCCGTGGTGATGAACGATTGGATGAACTCACCGGGACACAGGGCAAACATCCTGACTCCCGGCTTCACGCACATGGGTTTGGCATGCGTGGAGGGTGGCCCTTCAGATTGGCCATATATCTACTGGACACAGCAGTTTTCCCGCGGCCTAACGACTCCAGCAACTGAGTGGGAGCACATCCCCGTGCCGACAGCACAGCTTTCTACATCGATCGTGGGACAGCGTTTAGAGGGTTCCCAACTGACCGCTTCCATCGTAGGAAGATTGCCTTCCGGAACGACCATGAGTTACCAGTGGACTGCGGATGGAACCAACATAGAAGGCGCCACCAGCAGGACCTTTACCCCCACCCAAGCACAGGTTGGAAAGAAGATGGGCGTGACGGTCTGGGCGCAAGGTGACCCGTTCTTCTACGAAAGAACTGTGGTCCCGGTGCCTACGGACACCCAGATTATCAAGGGCATTCTGATAGCGCCCTCCATCCAGATCAGCGGGACCCCTAAGGTGGGGCAGACCCTTTCTGTTCTAAATGCCGAGGCCACAGATTTCACACCCACCGCCGACAGCGTGACGTACCAGTGGCTGCGCAACGGTACCGCCATTCCGGGAGCGACATCTGCGACCTACAAGCTGACGTCCGCTGATGCGACCCGCAGTGTTTCGGTGAAGGTGACCGGGGTGAAAACCCACTATCAGGATGCCACCGCCACGGTCTCCGCAGGCACGGTTGCAGAGCGATTCAACGTTCGCAGGCTGGCGGGGCCAAGCAGGTATGCCACCAACCTCCAAGTGAATGGCGTTTACGGCAGCCAAAACAAGCCCGTATTCGTGGCAACCGGAGCCAACTTCGCCGATGCTCTATCCGTTGGCCCTGCTGTTGCAGTCACGGAGGGAACCCTTTACCTAACACCCGCTTCTGGAATGAGTGCGGACGCCTTGGCCAGCGTTGTGTCAAAGAATCCCTCTGCCGTCTACGTTATTGGCGGCGCCGGAGCGGTTCCAGAATCAGTCGTCAACCAACTAAGGGCCGCAACGGGTAAGCAGCCGCAGCGAATCGGCGGCGGTTCCCGTTACGAAACGTCCGCCAACATTGCGGCGACATTCTTCGGATCCAGAGCCGTGGACTACGCGTTTGTGGCCACCGGCAGAAACTACCCCGATGCGCTTTCTGCAGCGGCTGCCGGTGGAGCTTTGGGTGCTCCCGTCCTGCTGGTTGACGGGACTGCAGCAAGCAATTTGACTCCGGCAATGACCAATTTCTTGAGTTCCAAAAGCATAAGCAAGGTGTTTATTGCCGGCGGCGACGGCGCGGTGAACCAGACGATCAGCACCAACCTGTCTAAGAACTGGAGTGTGGAACGCTTGGGTGGCTCCACACGGTACGGCACAAATGAGAAGGTGAACGGCGCGGTGACCGCACACTCTGGCACAACACCCGTGTCCGGAATTTGGATCGCCACGGGAACCAACTTCCCAGACGCACTGTCTGCTGCTGCCCCCGCGGGTCACCCAAGCCAGCGCCTGGTCCTTTCGAATGGGTCCTGCATTCCGAAACCGGTGGTTTCAAGTTGGATCAAGGGCTCAGGCTCAGAGGTCTCACTGGTCTCTCTTGTGGGTGGAGAAGGGGCGTTGAAGCCCTCCGTCCAACAACTCTCCGAATGTAACTAGTCGACAGTCCCCACTGGTTTCTGTGTGGCCCGCCGTGCAGATACACCGTAAACGCAATGCGAATGCATAGTGGCTCTTCTGTAAGCGGGCTGTGGGGGTGTACCTCCGGTGCGTGTCCGTGCCTGTGTCCAAGCTGAAGAATGCGCCTCAGGTCTCCAAATGCCTGTTGAACATCAGTGGATGTCTTTTCGCACGCCTGAGGAGGGGCCCTTGACGTTAGATCGTCGTTATCGCTTAAGAGGCTCTTCATCAAACGGGCTGTACCGGAGTCCCCGACGGTTGGTGGTGGAGTCCCGATATTAGATCGTCGTTATCGCTTAAGATCGCCGTTGTTGCATAGCTATAGCGACGATCTACAGCGATAACGGCGATCTGGAGAGTGCGCGGGGGCAGGTCCAGGTTTTCGCAGCCTAAATCAGAGGATAAGTCCGGATATTGCGGGCGGTCCGGCCGGGTTCTAAGACCGATGGTTATCCCCAACATCGATGGTTAATCCCGGGATTAACCATCGATCATCCGCCACAACGTTCGGTCTTAGGAAACATACAAGCAGCGGCCGTCCCCACGGCGCTCATCAGTGGCCACCACCGTTGGCCGAGAATCTGCTCCCGCACCCAGTCCACTCGTCCGTGAGTCTTCTCCGTAAACCAGTCCGTTTGGGCGTGACCTTTCGGAAGCGCCCGGCCTCTCGTCCGTGGGTCTCCCCCGCAAACCCGGCCGCTTGCCCTTGAGCTTCTCGGAACGCCCGGCCTCTCGTCCGTGGGTCTTCCACGGCAACCAGTCCTCTCATCATGGACTCTTCGCAGCGCCCGTAACTTGCGTCGAAACTACATAGCGGGGCAGAAACTACATACGGGGTAGCAAAAAACGAACAAAAACGTTGTAATTTTTACCCGCTATGTAGTTTCGCACCCCGTATGTATCCTCGACGGCCTTTCAGTCCGACCTAACGTTGACTACAAGGCCACCGACCCCATCAAGAGGTGTCACTGCGGCAAGAATGCAACAAACGAGCACTGTTTCACCCTGCACACCTGCATCAGCCAGGCAACCCAGCCCGTTTCCTGCCACATTCGGATCTCTTGTGGTGGAAGCAACCGAACGCCTGCTCCAACTCTCCGTTCGTTACCCTCTAGGCATGGCTGGGGGTGAATCTCTGGTGTCAACGAGGGTCAACAGGTGTCTTGCCCATGTCTGATCGAAGGATGTGGCGGGTGATCGAAGGATATTCCCGGGCACAACCTTCGAGCAGACCCCACAACCTTCGAGCAGACCCCACAACCTTCGAGCAGACCCCACAACCTTCGATCA